>SHVE01000001.1 GCA_009694365.1 Thermoleophilia bacterium
CGATGCTCACCGCTCCCGCGGCGTGTTGAGCGGTGGTACAGGTGATGGCGGTCGGTGACACCACCACCACCGGCATGCACGCCACCCCGCCCACGCTCACCGTGGCGCCACTGGCGAACCCCGAACCGGTGATGGTGAGTGCGGTGCCGTCCGCGGCGGGGCCACCGGTGGGGCTGAGTGAGGTGATCGTCAACGCGCGCATCGCAGTTCGCACCGCCTCGCTCACCCCCCTGATCAGGACGTCGGTCCCGGTGGGTGCGCGTATCCGGGTACGGGCGGTCACCGCTGCGAGCGCGTCGCCATTTTCCAATACCATTCGTCTGCGTCGCTGACGTTCCGCGCATACGAAGTGCCTGTGACACCTTTGTACGAAAATCATGAATAGACGCCCTAAACTTCGGTGCGACCACCGCGAGTTCGCAAGAGTTTCCGCATGATCACCATCCCGCGCATCACCACACGTAGGGTCGCCACCGCACTTGTCGGCGGCGCAGCGCTGCTCGGGGGGGTTGGGATGGCGTCCTCGGTACCGGCGGTTGCAATCGAGCAGCCAACCATCGTGCTGTTTGACCCGGCCTCGAGTCTCACCGCGAAGGTGCGCGACGAGATCCGCCGCGGCAATGACGTGAACCACGTCTTCCGGTCGATCGGGGAGGGTTTCGTGGCCGATCTCGACTCCTCGGATCGCGCGCGGCTCGCCAACGACCCGGATGTTCTGCTGATCGAGGTGGATCGCCCGGTCCACGCCATCGAGGGGATCCCTGCCGTGCAGGGTGGGCAGATGGGCCGCAGGGACGCTCCGATCGGCAAGGCGATCGCACCCGCCAACGACTCGTTCGTGGGTGCTGACGTCGTCACCGGTGTGAGTGGCTCGGCGAATAGCACGACTGTTGACGCCACCCGTGAGGCCGGTGAGCCCGGGCACGGGGGTCTGGGCGCGAATGGATCGGTGTGGTATCGCTGGACGGCCCCGGCCTCCGGAATACTTCGCGTGACGACCCAGGGGTCTACCTTCGACACGTTGCTCGGTGTCTATTCGGGCGCCGCCGTGAACGCGCTCGCCGTCCTCGGTCACAACGACGACGCTGCGGGCGGTCTGTGGAGCACCGTGGCGATCCCGGTGACCGCCGGATCCACCTATCACCTTGCCGTTGACGGATACGGCGGCGGGCGTGGGTCCACCGTGATCAACTGGAACCTCGACGGTGCCACCCCGACACCTCCGGTCGTGGCCAACGACATGTTCGCCGACGCTGTCACGATCTCGGGTGTCACGGGTGGACAGGCGGGCTCCACGGTGGGCGCCGAGCGCGAGGTCGGCGAGCCCGACCACGGCGCGAATAGCGGCCGCGCATCGATCTGGTACCGCTGGATTGCCCCCGCATCCGGGATTGCCACGTTCAGCACCCAGGGCTCAGGCTACGACACGCTGCTGGCCGCCTATAGCGGAACCGCCCTCCTGGCCCTCGACCAGATCGCTGCCAACGACGACGCGGGCGGTGGCCTGTGGAGCAGAATCAGCCTTCCGGTCACCTCGGGTACGACCTACCGCATTGCCATTGACGGCTGGCGCGGGTACAGCGGCAGTACCACCCTCTCGTGGTCGATCGAGTCCGGGTCACCGGTCCCGACGCCGACGCCCACGCCGACGCCCACGCCGACGCCGACGCCGACGACACCCGGGCCCACCGATCGGACTGCGTCATCGTGGGGTCTCGATCGAATCGACCAATCGGCCCTCCCACTCGACGGGCACATTCGCGCGAGCCAGAACGGCTCCGGGGTGACGGTCTACATCATCGACACGGGTATTCGGTCCGACCATTCGGAGTTCGGGGGGCGGGTAGGAGTCGGTTTCACCGCCGTCGGTGACGGCAATGGCACCAACGACTGCAACGGTCACGGTACGCATGTAGCCGGCACGGTGGCAGGCGGCGCCTACGGGGTGGCACCCGCTGCCACCATCATCCCCGTCCGGGTGCTCGGCTGCACCGGATCGGGGAGTATCTCCGGGGTCATCGCCGGCATCGACTTCGTCACGGCCAATCATCAGGCGGGCACTCCCGCCGTGGCCAACATGAGTCTGGGTGGTGAGTACTCCGCGGCCCTCAACGCGGCGGTGGCACGCAGCGTCGCCGACGGAGTTTCGTTCACGGTCGCCGCGGGCAATTCGTCCACCGACGCCTGCATGGGGTCGCCGGCATCGGAACCCACGGCTATCACCGTCGGGTCCACCACGTCGACTGACGCGCGGTCGTCCTTCTCGAGTTACGGGTCGTGCGTGGACGTGTTCGCCCCCGGATCCTCCATTCGCTCCGCGTACAACACGTCATCCACGGCCACGGCAACGTTGTCGGGAACCTCGATGGCCGCGCCACACGTCGCTGGTGCCGCGGCGCTGCTGCTGTCGGCATCGCCCACGGCTACGCCGGCGGCGATCCGCACCACCATGCTGAGCGGCGCGACCAGGGATCTCGTCACCGACCCAGGGTCGTCGTCGCCCAACGCATTGCTCCGACTCATATCGGCACTCCCGGCTCCGGTTCCGCCCGAGTCACCGGTTAGCGTCACGCCTCCGACTGCCCCGACCCCCGCCCCGATCGCCCCGACCCCCGCCCCGATCGCCCCGACCCCCGCCCCGGTCGCACCTCCGACCGCCCCGGTCGCACCTCCGATCGCCCCGACCCCTGCCCCGGTTACACCCCCGCCCGGGTCGGGTGTCGTGCTCCCCCCGGGAACTCCGCACCGAGGTACCCCGAGGCGGTCGCGCGCGGTATCGGTGCCAAGTCGACCCACTCTGCTTTCCGCCACCCGCACCGCCCGCGGTCTGCGTGTCACCATCAACGGCACGGGTATCGGTTACCAAGTGTTCGTGAACGGGTTGATCGTCGGACGCATCACATCGTCCAACGGCACCGTCAAGACCGCGGCCGCGCGGCCCGGTGCCAAGGTCACGGTTAGGGCCTTCACCCTCGCGGGTGTCTCCCCGGCCTCGAACGCGCGCCGGATCTAAGGGAGCGGCACCGGCACCCGTTTCGTTTCGGGGATACCCGTGACGTCACCGGGGTTGACGATGACGAGCGTCCGGTCAGTGGTGATAGGTGTCGCCACGAGGATGGTGTGACGACAGGCCATCACGGTCGTGCGACTCCGTCGCCCGATGTGATGCGAACATCCGCCCGACGACTCGTGGGCCTGCGGCATCCGTCGGCGCGCGGTGGCGGTCGGCATGGGGCAGCGAACCCGCCCCGAACGCCAGTCGCGACGACCACCACCATCGTGCCGCAGGCCCGGACGACGGTACCGAGCACCGCGGATCAACCCGGTGGGCTCCGCAGCGCCCACGACCGATGTGCCACCGCGACGACGGGGCCCGTTTCCATGGGCACGGTCGCCGCGCAATCGTCGTCACGCCGGAGCACACCGGTCGTACCATGGCCCATGTCGGTGCGGCCGCCACCGGTATCCGTGGGACCGTGATGGCGATGAATGGGAATGCCCTCGGCAGGATTCGAACCTGCGACACCAGGTTTAGGAAACCTGTGCTCTATCCCCTGAGCTACGAGGGCGACATGCGGAGATGTACCGGGCGGTCTATCCGAGTCGATGATTCGCGAACGGCTCCTCCATCGCCTCGTGCAGTGTCCCGGTACGCGAGTGGGACCTTAGGCGCCCTGTGCGCGCCCCCGCAATGTAGCGCTGGTCCCCCGGTGCCCAAGAATGGACTGCCTCCGGCCATCCCCGCCCTCTGCACCTGTGAGTGCCGACGAAGCGGCGGCCACTATCGACACGATGACGACCCCTGCGGAACATGGTGGCAGGGGTGGGGTGCACGGGACCCCGCTGGGGGTGGCGCACACCGTCCGGACGCGGGGTGAAACCCCCAGTGGGCTGCTCGCTACCGGGACCGGGTAAAGTCGAGAACGCTACGCACCATCTCCCGACTCCTTGCAGTTCGGATGATTCCAAAGAGTGCATGTGAAGGCTCGACTCCCGACGACGGTTTTTGTCGTAACGGCGCTGGCCATCCCTACCGTCGCCCACGGAACCGTCGTCTCGGGGACGGTCAAGGGCGGCAAGGGTATGCGGATCGTCGCCATCGGCTTCGACTGCGCGGCGACAACCGGATTAGTCAAGGGCAACGGCGCGTTTTCGCTGAAGGTGCCGGCCAATCGCGCGAAGAACGCCACGTTGCACCTCCTTTCGCGGAGCGGTGACTACGCCGGACCCATCGTGATCTCGCGCACGGGAACCACGGGCTACGTGCGTATAACCCCCAAGACGACCGCGCTCGGCTCCATCACCCTGAAGGCCGGGTTCGCCCTCGTGGCAGCGGCTCGGACGGGATCGTTCTCCACGACCGGGTCCATCCGGGTGAACAAGACGACCGGGAAGCCCCTCGACGCGGGCCGGCTGGGCTTCATCCGGACGACATCGTCATCGAAGGAGAGGTCCCGTGAGATGCAGGGTGGCGGCCAGGGAGGTGGTGGCCGACTGACGAGAGTGCCACCGGGTCGGTCCCTCGGGCCCGTCCCGGTGGCGTGGTCGCTTTACGTTGGTGTGTTCCAACGGCGAATGGCGGCCCACTCGTGCTCGTGTCCGATGACGGAGATGGTGGCCGGGTCGAGTACGAGGCGGCGGCCCTCGATGGGCGCGAGGCCGAGGCGTACCGCAGCTAGGACGCGCAGTACGTGGCCATGGGCAACCAGTAATACGTCACCGCCCGTCGCATCGGCCCGCGCGAGCACGCGCGACACACGGACGGCCACATCGTCGAGCGACTCACCCCCCGAGCATGGGGCATCCCACACCGACCAACCGGGTTCCGTCAGGCGGATCGTCGCGGTCGTCACGCCGTCGTAGTCGCCGTAATCCCACTCGAGGAGGTCCGGGCATGGCTCAGCATCGGGGAAGCCGGCGAGCGTCGCCGTGTCGCGGGCCCGGGAGAGCGGGCTGGTGAGCACCGCCCGGAACGTCTGGTCCGCGATGGCGGGGGCCAGCCGACGGGCGCGTTCGCACCCCTCCGGCAGCAGCGGAACGTCGGTGCGACCGGTGTGGCGGCCATCACGGCTCCACTCGGTAGCGCCATGGCGGACCAGCCAGATGGTGGCAGGGGCGGGCACCACCGTCACGCTACCGGTCGAATGTTCGCAACACCGCCGTCAGGCGGCCATGAGGTACGGCGACCAGACATCGGGCCGTCGGGGGGCGGCCACATCGATGAACACATCGGCGCGCGGTGGCCGAGGGTTCTGTCGCGGGAACATCGCGATCTCGTGACACAGGGAGTCGCCCTTGCGCGCGTTGCACGGCCCACATGAGGTGACTACGTTCGACCACGACGAATCGCCACCTCGGCTGCGCGGCACCACGTGGTCCACGGTGAGCCGGGAACGGCTACCGCAGTACTGGCATGCGTAGGCGTCGCGGGCGAACAGTGCCCGGCGGCTCATGCGCCGGGTCTCATAGCGCGGTACCTTCACGCGGTACTTCAGGCGGATGACGTGCGGCGCGGGGAAGTCACGCGCGACCCCGCGAATCGGTCGGGGAGCATGCTCCAAGATCTCCGCCTTCTCCTTGAGCAGAAGGACGAGCGCACGCCTCATCGAGCACACATTGATGGGCTCGTACGACGCGTTGAGAACTAGGACGTGCTGTGGAACCACCCCCTCGAAGCCGGAGTCGCCTATGGGGCAATATAGCCCCGACCATCGGCGCTACGGGAGATTCGTCGCTCGGGGGTAACTGCCGAGCGACGTCACGCGCGCCACGCCCCCCGTGGCGATGGCCGTGAGCGCGGTCTGAAGGGGCAGATTGCGATGGCGATTTCCCTCGGCATCGATGAAGAAGACGTAGCGACCCAGACCTGTTCGGGCCGGGCGACTCTCGAGGCGCGTCAGGTTGATCGCCCGCAGCGCGAACTCCTGCAGGATCGACAGCAGGGCCCCGGGCCGGTCGGTGGTGATGCCGCACACGATGGATGTGGTCCAGACATCGCCTGCGGCGTCATCGCATTCCTCGGTACCGATGAGGGCGAAGCGTGTGCGGTTGCCGTCGGCATCCGCCACGTCCTCGGCCAGGATCTCTCCACCGTAGATCTGCGCCGCCCGGCGATTGCCGATGGCGGCCACTCCGTCGTCGTTCGATCGGGTGGCGTACCGCACCGCATCGGCGGTGGAGAGCGTGGGCTCTACGGTGGCCGACGGTAGATTGGCGCGGAGCCAGCGGTCGCACTGGGCGGTCGCATGCGGATGGCTGAGCACACGCGTGATCCCTGCGAGCGACTCGCCGGGGGCGGTGATGAGGTGATGGTGGACCGGGTGGATGACCTCACCCCGGATCACCACGCGACCGGCGTGGGCAATGAGTTGGTCGAGGGTTTGGGTGACGCCACCCTCGATGGCGTTCTCGATGGGCACGAGAGCCTCGCGCACGGCGCCGGACCCGACGGCGTCGAAGCAGGCTGCGATGCTCGGGTACGCCACTTCGAGGGCCACCTGATCGGCTCCGAGGAGGGTGATGAGCGCTTCCTCGGAGTAGGTGCCTTGCGGGCCGAGATAGCCGTAGCGCCCGCTCACAGGAACCCTAGAAGACGATCTTGACGGGGTACTCAGCGTGGTTGTTGTCGGTCGTGGTCTCGCCCGTCACCGGCACCACCTCCACCTTGACGGTGGACGCCTCACCAAAGGTCGGGCTCTTCGGACCCGGCAGGGTCACCGATTGTTGGTCGCCGACCGCCAACGTGGGGATCTCCTTCTCCACCGTCTGGGCGTCGGAGGGCGATGCATCGCTCGCGAAGGTCACGCGCACCACCACGCGGGTCTCCGGGAAGTCACCCGCGTTCTTCACGGTCACCTGCCACTCGAGCCTGTCGGAGGCTTGGATTTCGGTGTCCTGTCCGGCCACCAGTTCTACGCCTTCGGGCAGTACTTGGAGGGACAGGAGGCTCATGCCGTGCAGTTTCGCTGTGGTGCCATCGGTGCCGTCTGTGCCACTGCCATTCGTACGTTGAAGAGCAGGGACGAGTTGGCTTGCCCCCGTGGGCGATGCCTGATCGGCACGCACACCGGCGAGGAAGAACTGACGATCGGGAACCTGCACGCCCGTTACGTCGGCGTCGGCGAGGACGCGCTTGGCGGGGCCGACGAACGAGTCCTGGTAGATGACATCGCTTGCAAGAAAACGTTGCATGGCACTGGCGAGCGTTGCCGACGAGTATGCGCGGTTCTTGGAGTCCACCACCGAGGGGAGTGAGTCCGCGAGCGCTCGCAGGCCCGTGACGCGGTACTGCAACGCGGTGACCAGACTCTGGTTGGGCGCTGCCAGCGCGTCGGGTGCCGTCAAGGCCTCGGCCTGACCCACGAGACCCTGAGCCTTGGTGGCCAGATCGCGCACCTGCACCTGCAACTCAGGGGCCTTCGCCCCATTCGTGTTCAGGAGGACCTCCTGGAGGGTGTCACCCTCCTTGCTCGACGCGGTGACCAGCGTGGTGACGTTGCCCATGTACGTCGCGTAGGAGTTCTCGAGCGCGGTGCGCTGACACCCCTGAATGATGAGGGTGAGGACGATGACGACCACGATGAGGCCGCCGATGCCCAGCCCGATGCGCGCGCCCGTCGACTGAAGGACGGAGCTGCCACCACCCGCGC
This sequence comes from Thermoleophilia bacterium, assembly GCA_009694365.1. Taxonomy (GTDB): domain Bacteria; phylum Actinomycetota; class Thermoleophilia; order Miltoncostaeales; family Miltoncostaeaceae; genus SYFI01. The sequence continues at coordinate 7,650 of SHVE01000001.1, forward strand.
GCCGCCGCTGCGGCCGACGGCGATCCCCGTCACCATCGCCATCGGAGGCATTACGGGATGATCCGCGACCACGGCCACCACCTCTGGATCTCCCCCCGGACCCGCGACGCGAGGACGATTCACGATTCCGTGGGTGGGGCCCCTCCACGGGGGGCAGGGGGCCGCCCACGCCCGTGGGCTGGTCGTCGTTCCCGAAGCTGGTGCCGGTGTCGTCTGCACTCACGTCTGAAAGCCTCGCGCCGGTCGTGGCGCCGTGTCGTTATGGGCGAGGGGGGACTCGAACCCCCACATTCTTTCGAACACTGGCACCTGAAGCCAGCGCGTCTACCAATTCCGCCACCCGCCCGGGCGCCGGCTCCGAGGCACAACGATGCTAGCGCACCCGACCTCACCGGAATCCCAACGGGTGATGTCTACGATCGGCTGTCCGTTCGGCGCCATCATCGGGATTCCTTCGGTACAAGGATTCCCCTGACGCTGGTGGAAGGCCACTTCGCCCAATGCATACCACCGAATCACGCCCGTCAGCCCATCCCCGGCACGAACCCGTGCGCGTGCTCGGCCGCTACGACCTTCAGGAGGTCATCGGCCGCGGCGCGACATCGCGGGTTCACCGCGCCCTCGACCGGGCGACGGGACGTGCGGTGGCGGTGAAGGTAATCCCCGTTCATCTCGGCCTCGAGAAGCGGGTGGCGGCCGAGATCCGTGCGGCGGCGCGGCTCGAGCATCGCAGTGTGGTACGGATGCTCGACTGGGGCGAGGACGCCGACTCTCTGTATTTGGTGTCCGAGTTGGTCGATGGCTCCTCTCTGGAGAGCGTGTACGCCGAGGCACCTCCCGGGGATCGCGCCACGGCCGCGATGGCCGCCGACGTACTGGAGGCCCTTCAGCACGCGCACGAACGGGGAGTGGTGCACCGCGATATCAAGCCGGCCAACATCTTGGTGGGGCGCGATGGCCATGCTCGCGTCGCCGACCTCGGTGTGGCCCGGCTGTCGGGCGAGAGCGGAATGACCCAGACCGGTGGCGTGGTGGGCACCATGGCCTACATGGCGCCCGAGCAGGCCACGGGCGAGGCCGTGACTGGTGCGTCCGACGTATGGGCTGCCACTCTGGTGCTCTACGAGGGCCTGACCGGCAGGAATCCCATACTCGGTGCCGGTCCGGCCGATACGGCCCGGCGCGCCGCACTGGGTGAGGTTCCTCCCATTCGTCAGCTGCGTCCCGACCTGCCGGATCGCCTGACGCGCGCCATTGATGCAGGATTGTCTCCCCGGCCTGAGTCCCGCCCCCGGGCCGACGAACTCGCCCGCGTTATCCGCGAGTCGGCGCACGACCTCCCGGAGGGACGCGGGCGCCGTGCAATGGCTCTGCTTTCGGGGCCTCTGCCGCCGATTCTCACGGGGGTGGGGGTCGGTCTGCTCGGTGGCCTCATCGGCGCGCAGGGGATGGGCGCGGGCACCTTCGGCGCCGTCGGGATCGGCCTCGTTGCCGGTGGAATTGGGATGTGGCGCGCGCCCGTGGCTGCGCTGGCCCTCGTGCTGCTCGCCGCCGCCGCCATGGCCACGAGTGCACCGGCGCTCACCGGTGTCGCTGTCGCCGTCGCGCTCGTTCTCGTCATGACCGGAGGACGGTACGGACGCCTCATCCTGCTGCCGATCCTTGCCCCGGTGCTCGCGATGCTGGGTCTGTTGCCCGTCTATGCCCTCATGGCCGGATCGGTACGGACCATCCGAGGCCGCATCTGGACAATCCTGGCGGGGATGGTCTCGCTCCTCATGTGGCAGATCATCGCCGGGACATCCCACTTCGTGTTCACCGGCTGGGAGGTTGCCTCGGCCTGGGACGTGCTTGAGGGCGTGCCGTCACCGATCACGGCGGGGGAGGTCCTGATCGCGCCAATTCAGGCCCATCCGGCTGCCATTACGGGGTGCGTCATCGTGGCCGTGGGGGCGTTCGTGTGGCCGTTGGTCATGCGACGCACCGGGACCACGCGTGTTGCCGGGTCCATCCTGTGGGCTGCGGGCATCACCATTGCGGTCGGAATGTTGGGCGGGGGAGACCTTGACGCTGTCGGTGCCGTCATCCCCTCGGCTATCCTCGCCATCGCATGGGCCACCCGGCCTTGGCGTGCGCTCCTGCGCGGCGACCCCGGGCGAGGCACCTCTCTCAGCAGGACGATTGGATGATGGCACTTCGTAACATCGAGCAGAAGATCGAGGAAATGGTCGAAAAGACTTTCGGCCGGATGTTTCGTAGCACGCTTCAGCCCGTGGAACTCGCGCGGCGCCTTGCCCGTGAGATGGAGGATCACAAGACGGTGTCGGTGTCGCGCGTCTATGTGCCAAACCAGTACACGGTGTATCTCTCTTCCCCTGATCGCCGCCAGTTCTCGAGTTACGAGTCCGCGCTCGTCACCGAACTCGCCTCCTACCTCGAGGCGCACGCACGCAGTGAGGGCTTGTCGCTGCTCTCGATGCCCCGCATCCGCTTGGAGACCGACTCGGACCTGCGTCCGGGCGAGTTCGGCATCGCGTGTCGCATGGTGGACCCGGGGAGGCCCGGCACCATGGCCGCCGCCGCCGACGAGACCCCGCCGTCCGAACACGAGGTTCCCATCGCGCCGTTGCCCAACGAGGCACTCGAGGCGGTGAGCGGTACCCAGGTGCTGTCGCCCGAGCAGGCGCGTGCCGCCGGGCTGGTGCGCGAACAAATGACCCTCTACGTGGGTGGTCAACTGTTCCGCGTGTCGCAGAAGGTCACCACCCTCGGTCGCAGCCGGGACTGCGACATCGTGGTGCCCGACTCCAACGTGAGTCGCGTGCATGCCGAGATACGCCACGAGGAGTTTGAGTACGTGCTGGTGGATCTCGGGTCCACCAACGGCGTCGAGGTGAACGGCCGTCGCGTGTTGCGCCATGTCCTGCGCGACGGCGACCGGGTGAGTCTGGGCGGTGCCGACGTGGTGGTGGAGCGTCGATGACGCGCACCTCCGGACTCAGGCCGTAAGGGTAACCGGGAGTACGCGGTGACCGAGACGGGGCTCATCATCGGGCAGGCCGTCTTCCTCCTGCTCCTCTACTTGTTCATCGCCTTCGTGGTACGCGCATCCACGCGCGCCCTGAAGTCGGCCGAACTCGAGATCACCCCGCCCCGGCAGCCGGAGCCCGAGCCGTCGCGTCGATCGGGCATGGCGGCATCGCGCACCGAGGTGGTGGGCACGCCCGGGGTCCTCGCGGCGGCAGTTGTCGGTACCGGTGCCGCGAGCAGGGCGGGCACCGCACCCCCGCTGTCGGAGGCCGCGCGTCCCGAGGTGGTACGCGCCGCCGCCACGGCCGATCCGCATCTGGTGGTGACGCGCTCGTCGAGCCTCCCCGTGGACGCCGTCTACGACGTCGCGGGCGGGGTGACCATCGGACGTTCGCGAACGAGCCGGATCCCGGTCACCGACCAGTTCATTTCACACACCCACGCCCGAGTGTTCCGACGGGGTCACTTCTGGTTCGTGGAGGACCTCGGGTCGCTCAACGGCACGTTCGTGAACGGGCGCCGTATTTCCGGCGAGCAGCAGTTGCACCTGCGCGATGAGATCCGCGCGGGTGAGACCGTCCTTCGGTGGGAGGAGTGACGATCCGTACGGACCTCGCGCTGGTCGAGATCGCGTCCGCATCTGACGTCGGACGGGTACGCACCGACAACCAGGACCTCGACTTGCTGGCACCGCCCCTGTTCGCCGTGGCCGACGGCATGGGCGGCCACCGGGGTGGAGCCACGGCGGCGCGGCTCGCCGTCGACGCACTACGGGCGGTGGGGGGAGCAGCGGCGCCGGAGGACTTGCTGGTGGCACTGCGGGACGCCAATCGCGATATCGCCCACGCGGCCGACGATGACCCCGAGCTGGCCGGTATGGGGACCACCGTCACGGCCGGCTTGCTGGACGGCGGCATCCTGTATCTCGTTCACGTCGGCGACTCCCGCGCATATCTCATTCGCGATCGACGGATCGTCCAGGTGACGGCCGACCACTCGGTGGTGGCCGAGATGGTGCGGCACGGCACGCTGGCACCCGCGGATGCCGAGAGCCATCCGGCCCGGCACATGATCACTCGTGCCCTCGGTGTGGATTCCGATCTCCAGATCGACGCCCTCCGCGTGGACCTCACGCCGGGAGACGTCGTGCTGCTGTGTACCGATGGGCTCTCCGGCCCCGTGGCTGACGACGAAATCCTTGCGGTGGTGGACGGCACGACCACTCTGGCGGCGGCCGCCTCGGGCCTGGTGGATCGCGCCAACGCGGCCGGTGGCCCGGACAACGTGACCGTGGTGCTCGCCCGCGTGGGTGCTGCCACGTCTGCGGCGACGACCGCGGCATGACCTCGCGCCTCGCCTGGGTCGAGTTGGCGCGGGCCACGGATGTGGGACGTGTTCGCGGCCACAACGAGGACCGCCATCTCGTGCGCCCTCGGGTCATCGCGGTTGCCGACGGCATGGGGGGTGCGCAGGCCGGTGAGGTCGCTGCGGGAATGGCCATTCGAGCGCTCGACGGCCTGTCCGATCACCCGCGCCCGGCCGATCTACGGCGGGCGGTGGACCGCGCGAACACCGAAATCCGTACGGCGGCGGTGGGCAGTGCCGGCCGCGCCGGTATGGGTACCACGGTGACGGCGTGCCTGCTGGGCGATGACGGTCGCCTGTACGTGGTGCACGTGGGTGACTCGCGGGCCTACCTCATGCGTGACGGTGCGCTGCGGCGGCTGACCGACGATCACTCCGTGGTGGCCGAACTCGTGCGTGGAGGAGTGCTGACCGAGGAGCAGGCCGATCGACACCCCCAGCGGAACGTCATCACCCGGGCGCTCGGGGCATCGGACCGGGTCTCGTCCGACGCGTTCTACGTGGGCGTGGCGCCGGGTGACGTGATCCTGCTCTGCACCGACGGAGTCTCGGCCTCCATCGGCGATGCGGGCATCGCCGCCGCCGTGGGACCCAGCGGGAGCCTGGCGGATGCGGCCCATGCCCTCGTGGCCGCCGCCGATGCCTCCGGCGGTGAGGACAATGCGACGGTGGTGCTGGTGCGCGTGGGCACGGGCGAGGCCGCTGCCATGCCGGAGCCCGTCGTGTACGTCCCGCCGGTGCCGCGCGTGGCGACGCTGCCCCGTTCGATGGTGGAGCCAGGTCGCCGCACTCAGCGCGCCCCCGAGCCCGAGCGGGTTCTTGAGCGCGTGGCCACGGGGACCTCACGCATCCTCATCACCGGCGCCGCGGTCCTCGTACTCGTGGGCCTGCTTATCGGTGGCGTGGCGTGGGCCGCGTCCCGATCGCATGTGGTCCAGGCCGATGACGATGGGCAGGTGCGCCTGTACGACGGGTTGCCCTATTCGCCCCTCGGTATCTCCCTCATGGACGATGGGCGGAACCTCGGTGTGTCGGCACGTGAGGTCGGGGCGGATGATCCCTCCGCACTGGAGCAGGGGATCCAGGGCGAGGGCGAGGCAACCGCCCTCGCTGCGCGCGTGGTCTGGTACTACGGACTGCCCCAGAAGTGGACGGTGCCCGAGGGATCGTCGTCGTCCGCGCGGGCGCGTGGCCGCCGATGAGCCTGCGTGCGCGTGAGATCGGGTTCCTCATCCCGGCTCTCATTCTGGGGCTCGTGGGCCTTGCGGCCGGTGCCTCGGCGAGGACCGACACTCTGCAGGCGGGGCCATGGCAGACCGGGCTCGGGGTGGCCCTGGTCTTCATGGTGATGCACACCGTGCTGCGTCTGCGCGCCCCGCTGTCGGACCCCTATCTGATGCCGATCTGTGCTGCGCTTACTGGTATCGGGCTCGCGATGCTCTACCGCATCGATCCCGGGCTCGCGGGCGATCAGGCCATCTGGGTGACGCTCGGCGGAATCGTGTTCTGCGCGGTCATCGTCTTTCTTCCCGATCACCGGGTGTTGGAGCGCTACCGGTACGTGATCGGTCTCACGGCGGTGGCCCTGCTGCTGGTCACCATGGTGATCGGTACCGAGGTGAACGGGTCGCGTCTCTGGATCGAGATCGGTGGCGGACAGCGAGTTCAGTTGGGTGAGGTGGCGAAAGTGCTCATGGTCATCTTCCTGGCCGGGTACCTGCGCGAGAAACGCGAGGTGCTGGCCATCCCCACCGAGCGCCGCTTTGGGATGGACCTGCCGGCCACGCGCCACCTCGCCCCGATCATGGTGTTCTGGGGCGCCGCGTTGCTCGCCGTCGTTTTCTTGAACGACTTCGGAACGGCGCTGCTGTTTTTTGGCGTATTCCTCGCCATGCTCTACTTGGCCACCGCGCGCACGCTGTACGTGGGGCTCGGACTCGGGTTCTTCGCGGCGGGATCACTGGCCATCTGGGCCGCTGTACCCCGCATCGGGGCCCGAATCGACTCCTGGCTCCACCCCTTTAGCGACCCGCAGGGGACCGGCTACCAGATGGTGCAATCCCTCTACGCGCTGGCCGATGGCGGGGTGGTGGGTCCCGGCTTCGGCCGTGCCCTTCTGATGACAGGGGGTACCTCGCGTATTCCCGCGCTCGAGACCGACTTCATCTTCAGCGCGGTGGCCAATGATCTCGGCTACGTGGGCGCCATCGGGGTCATGCTTCTCTACGTCCTGCTCATGGCACGGGGGTTCGCCATCGCCACTGCTGCCCGTGACGGCTTTTCCAAGTTGCTCGCGGGCGGCCTCACGGCAGTGGTGGGCCTGCAAGCGTTCATCATCATCGGTGGGGTGGTTCGCCTCGTCCCACTCACGGGAGTGACGCTGCCCTTCATGTCGTACGGCGGTTCGAGCGTGGTGGTCAACTTCGCCATCGCGGCCTTGCTCTTGACGATCAGCCACCGGTCCCGCCAGGGACTTGTGGAGGTTGTGCGAGGGCTTCCCGGCCCGTGAACCGGTCGATCAGGACTCTCTACCTCTCCCTCGCCTGCGGATTCGCCGGGATCATTGTGGCGCTCGGTTACTGGCAGGTGATCGCCGCGCCCGGCTTGGACGAGCGCGCCGACAATCCGTACCACTATGAGATGCAGCGCCTCGTGAATCGCGGACGGATCGTGTCGGCCGACAAGGTGGTGTTGGCCGAGAGCGTGGCGTACACCGAGAGGGGTCAGAGGTACTACCGGCGCTACTACCCGCAGGGATCGCTTGCCGCGCAGGTGGTGGGCTACGCCACGGCGCGGGAGGGCGCCACGGGCCTCGAGCAGTTCTACAACCGCTACCTCGCCGGGAGCTATGGCACCGGGGCCATTTTGGACCGGATGCGTGAGGACCAGAAGCAGGGCGCCGACATCCGGCTGACTCTCGATACCCGGGTGCAGAAAGCGGCGGAGACCCTTCTGGCCGGCCGACGCGGCGCGGTGGTGGCCCTCGATCCATCGACCGGCAAGGTGCTCGCGATAGCATCGAACCCGACGTTCGACCTCAACCAGGTGTCCACCGACTTTGCCTCGATCCGAATGACCACGGGGGCACCCCTCCTTAATCGCGGTGTCGGCGGTCTCTACCCGCCCGGTTCGACCTTCAAGGTGGTCACAGCGACCGCCGCGCTCACCAGCGGCAAGTGGACTCCCTCCTCGGTGTTCGATGACAAGGGTGTATATGTGGTGGATGGGAAGTCGATCTACAACGCGGGCAAGTTCAAGTTCGGCATCCACAACCTCACGGACGCGCTCACGTTGTCCATCAACACCACATTCGCCAAGGTTGGTGATCAGCTTGGCGGGCCGAAGCTCGGGGGCGAGATGACCCGCTTCGGATTCGCCCGTCCCATTGAGATCGACCTGCCGCATGGTGAGGTCGCGGTCTCGGGCCGGTACCGTAGGGGGACACTGCTTCCCAACGACCAGCGCGACGAGGACTCATCCCGAATCGCGATCGGACAGGAGAACCTTCAGGTGACGCCTCTTCAGATGGCGATGGTGGCGGGCGCGATCGCCAATGGTGGTCGTATGCAGCGCCCGTACCTGATGCGCCGCGTGATCACCCGTGACGGCATCGTGGTGCACCAGCAGCGGCCGGAGGAGCTCGGTTCGGTGGCGAGTGCGTACATCGCGTCGCAGGTGGGCCGGATGATGCGGAACGTGGTGTCCGGGGGAACGGGTACCAGGGCGGGTCTCGTCGGCCTCTCCGTGGCGGGGAAGACCGGTACCGCGGAGACCGGCGACCCCAAGCGCAATCAGGCGTGGTTCATCGGCTATGCGCCGGTGGAGCACCCCAAGGTGGCGGTCGCCGTCGTGATCGAAGACACATCGGGCAGCGGTGGTACCCACGCCGCACCCGTCGCGGGTGGGGTCATGCGCACCGCGCTCTCAATCCGCCCCGTCCCGGGAGAGCCCGCACCGTGACCATCCAGCCAGGAACAGAGCTCGGTGGTCGTTACGAACTCGGTCACCAGATCGGCAGTGGCGGTATGGCGACGGTGTACCTCGCGTACGACACCGTCCTCGATCGCGAGGTGGCCGTCAAGGTGCTGGCCGAGCGGTTCGCCGCCGATGAGGCGTTCGTGGAGCGGTTCCGCCGCGAGGCGTCCGCCGCCGCCGGTCTGAACCACCCCAACATCGTCTCCGTGTACGACCGCGGCGAGGCGGAGAGCACGTATTACATCGTTATGGAGTATCTGTCGGGACCCGACCTCAAGAAGGTCATTCGCGACCAAGGACCGCTCGACCCGGGCGTCGCCGTGGACAACGCCCTGCAGATTCTCTCGGCACTCGCGGCCGCGCACGCCGCGGGCATCGTGCATCGGGACATCAAGCCGCAGAACGTGATGGTGGGTGAGGACGGCCGCCTCCGCGTCGCCGACTTCGGCATCGCGCGCGCGGACGCCGACCAGCAGATGACCGAGGCCGGATCGGTCATCGGCACCGCCCAGTACCTCTCACCCGAGCAAGCCCAGGGAGAGGAGACCACCGCTGCCAGCGACACGTACGCCGTGGGAATCGTTTTGTACGAGATGCTCACCGGGCGCGTGCCATTCGACGGGGATCGCCCGGTGACCGTCGCGATGAAGCAGATCAACGAGCCACCCGTCCCCCCCCGCGTGTTCCAGGGCGGAATCCCACCCGAACTCGACGCCGTGGTGATGACGGCGCTCGCGAAGCGACCGGCGGACCGCTACGAGACCGCCGAGGAGTTCAGCACTGCGCTCCTCGATGTACGAGCGGACATGTCGGGCGGCCAGCAGTCCACCCTTATCCTCACCGCTCCGGTGGTTTCCGCCGGGGTGATGGCGGCAACGACGGAGACTCAGGCGATGGATTATTCGAGATCAAGTGGCAGCGGCGGCCGCAGGGGTGGCCGCCGAGGCGGACGCCGGGGTGGCCGCCCGCCAGGGAGGAGCCGACCCGCCATCTGGGGCATCATCGCGGTGCTCGTCACGGCCCTCGTGGTGGCCCTCGCCCTTGCGCTCACGCGTGGTGGGTCCGACATGGTCGTGGTTCCCGTGGTGGCCGGATACGACGTGGCGACCGCCACGAGAGCCCTGACCGAAATCGGCCTCACGCCCACGCAGATCACCCAGGCTAGTGACACCGTTCTGATCGGCATCGTCATCGGATCGCAGCCGGATGCGGGCACCGAAGTGGCCACCGACTCCGCTGTGGTCATCCTCGTCTCGTCCGGACCCGCCGTGGTCACGGTGCCCAACGTGGTGGGCAAGACGGTGGCGCAGGCGCAGGCGGAACTCGAACAGGCGGGCTTCGTCGTCATCACCACCGATGTGAGCAGTGATCAGGAGGTCGGCATCGTGGTCTCCCAGAATCCCACGGCCGGAAGCCGGGCCGGATCGGGTGACACCGTCGCGCTCGGAGTGAGCGGGGGCATCACCAAGGTCACCGTTCCCGATGTCACGGGCAGCGATGTCGATTCCGCGACGTCAGAGATCGCGGCGGCCGGGCTCGAGGTGGGCAGTGTGTCCGAGGACGACGGCAGTTCGGGCCAGACCCCCGGGACCGTGGTGGATCAGAGCCCGAGCGGCGGAACCTCGGTGGCCACGGGGTCGTCCGTGGATCTCGTCGTCGCTGCCGATGACGGATCGACGGTTCCCGACGTGACCGGTAGCGACTCGGCGACCGCGCGCGCCAAGCTCGAGAGTCTCGGGTTCAAGGTCGTATCGTCCAAAGTGGAGTCGACGCAGCCCGTGGGCACCGTCATCGATCAAGATCCGCAGCCGGGCGCGAGCGAGCCCTCCGGGTCCACGGTCACCATCATCGTGGCGTCGGCCGCGAGCGGCACCACCACCAAGTCGGGCGGCTCACAGCCCCCGGCGCCCTCGGCACGCGGTGTGAGATCGGGCGGAGGCACGCAGGTCCCGGCATCCAGTTGGTGAGGGTCGTCGTCCTCGGGGGCGGCCGGAGCAGCGAGCACGACGTCTCGATGGAGTCCGCGGCGTCCGTCGCTGCGGCCATCGATCGTGATTCCTATGAGGTGATTGAGGTCACCATCTCCCGCGATGGGGAGTGGACCCGTGATGCCAACCCCGTCGCCCTGGTCCCGGCCCGCGGTGATCATGCGCGCCTCATCGACCGGAACGGTGGTGGCATCGACGTGGACATCGTGTTCCCCGCGCTGCATGGGCCATGGGGAGAGGACGGCACGGTGCAGGGCCTCTGTGAGACCGTCGGGGTCCCCTACGTGGGCGCTGACGTCGTGGCGAGTGCGGTCGGCATGGACAAGGCGATATTCCACGTGTTGGCCACGGCGGCGGGCCTCCCCCGTCTGCCGATGGTGGTCATCCACCACGCGGACTGGATCGCGAGCCCGGGCGAGGTGCGTGAGCGCGTGGCGGCGGTCACCGGGTACCCCGCGTTCGCAAAGCCCGCGCGCCTGGGCTCGAGCTTCGGCATCAGTCCGGTGCCCACCGAAGCGGATCTCGACGCCGCGCTCGATTTCGCCTTCACCTTTGACGACAAGGCACTTGTGGAGCGCCGTGCGATCGGGCGCGAGGTCGAGGTGGGCCTGCTCGGCGGAGCCGACCCCCACGCATCCCCCCTCGGTGAGATTCTCCATGACTCCGACTGGTACGACCACGAGGCCAAGTACCAACCCGGCGGTATGCGCTTGCAGGTGCCGGCCGACGTTCCTGCCCACGTGCAGGACCGGGCGCGGGCCCTCGCGGTGGGTGCCTGGACGGCAATCGGGTGCCACGGCCTCGCGCGGGTGGACTTCTTTCTGGAGGGCGACGACCTGTACGTCTCGGAGATCAACACCATCCCGGGTTTCACGTCCACCAGCGTGTGGGGACGCCTGATGGCTGGCGACGGCTACGAGTACCCCGATCTGGTGCAGCGTCTGCTCGATCTTGCGGTGGAACGTCATGCCGCGAGGGCCGCGTACTGCGGGTAACGCGGGAGCGGCGCTCCTGCTCGCGTCTGCGCGGGGACGTGTGCGTGGATGAGACCGAGGTGTCAGACACCGTGGGACGTCTGGGACGTTCGGTGTCAGATCGAGATGTCAGATACCAGCCCGGTGTCAGACAGCGTGGGGACCGTGGCCACGGTGTCTGACACCGGGGAACGGCGACGTGGCGAGTACCGGGTGGGCGTCGTCGCCGACACGCATGTCGGGGAGTTCCTCGATCGACTTCCGTCCGCCGTGTTCCGTGCGCTTGAGGGGTGCGATCTCATCCTGCACGCGGGGGATCTCTCGGATGACACGGTTATTCCCGCGCTCGAGCGCATCGCGCCGGTGGTGGCGGTACGCGGTGATCACGACCTGCCGAGCGCGTTGCCGTTGGCGTCGCGGGCCGTGGTCGTGGTTGCGGGATGTCGCATCGGCGTCATCCACGGACAGCGGCGTGCCACGGACGCGGTGGTCGTGGTCGCGCATGCCATCGCCGGCCGCCGCATTCCGTTCGATGCGGGTCGGATACGCGCAATGGCCCGGGCGTTCGACGATGTGGACGCCGTGGTGTTCGGCCACTGGCACGAGCCCGTGATCGCGTCGGTCGATGGGGTGCTGGTGTTCTCACCCGGCGCGGTGTGTCCGTGGGGAAGCCTCGAGGGGGGTCGTGGGCCACGGCCGGGGCGTGCGGGGGTGGCCGACCGTGTGGTGCGACGCTACCGGCGCCAACTGGGAGAGGATGCCCTGCGCCGATCGGTGGGGATCCTGACCATCCGTGACGGTGAGATCACGGCCGAGGTGCGGGTTCTCTAGGGAGCGCGACGCGCACGCGGGTGCGCTCGGTCGAAGTCGTCCCTCAGATGCGACGCGGTGATGTGGGTGTACACCTCGGTGGTCACCGGGCTCGCATGACCGAGATGGGCCTGCACGTACCGGATGTCCACTCCCGCCTGCACCAGATGCGTTCCACATGAGTGGCGCAGTGCGTGGGGAAACACACGTACCCCCTCAGACACCAGTCCGGCCACGTCGGCCACCCGGTGGACCTCGCGCCACACGTCCGATCGTCCGATGCGTCGGCCACGGGCACCGAGGAAGACCGCATCGGCGTCCCGGTGCGTCGCCTGCCCGGACCGGGGTGTCACGTCGCGTCCCCGCAGATCCGGACGTCCGGCGGTGAGGTACCGCATGAGCACGTTGCGCGCGACCACCGGTACGGCGACGGCGCGGTGCCGGTCGCCCTTGCCCCGTACGACCACATACGGGTCGGTGGGGTCATCCAGGTGGAGGGCCGACATCCCGAGACTCGCCGCCTCAGTGGCGCGCAGACCGCACCCGTAGAGAACCTCGATGAGCGCGTGAGTGCGCATGCCGAGCGGCCCCGGCATGCCCTCGGCGGCATCGCAGAGTCGGCGCATCTGGCCGGGGGTGAGCGCGGATACCTCGCGTGCGAGGCTCTCCTGGGTACGCGCCGCCGATACGGGCGGACGCAGGTCGGCCACGGGGTTGGGTAGCTCGAGAGCCCGCGACCACCATCGGCAAAAGGCCCGCACGGCCGCTACTCGCCGTGCACGACTCGCGGGTCGCCCTTCCAGTGCGTCGCGCCACCCCTGCCACCACGATGGTGGGATGAGCGACATCGCCTCCGCGGCGCGGCGTGCTGCGGGGTCGTCCTCGATCCCGAAGCCGGGCCCCGTGTCGCCGCCGGCTGGCACGTGAAGGGCCTGTCCGAGGATCAGCAGGTCACGTGCGTACGCCGCTCGCGTATTGGCGCTCCCCCGCGTGGCCACGAACGCCGCAGCGAGGGCACGGTACCCCGCGCAGTCCACGCCCCCGTCGGTCATCCGCGCGGGTGGGCGCGTCGCAGGGTCTCCTGCAGCGCCTTGGTCGTGACGCCGGTGTAGCGCTCGGTGGTGGCGATGCTCGCGTGCCCAAGGAACTCCTGGACGACGCGGAGGTGGGCACCGGCTGCGCCCCGAGGGCCTTCCAGCAGGTGGGTGGCCGCCGCGTGGCGCAGTAGGTGGGGACCGCCGGTCCGACCGAGTGCGGTGAGCGACCGGTTGACCACCCGGTACACCGTGGCCCCATCGAGCGGGCCACCGGACCGGGACAGAAACACCCGGGCCCGCGACGCGGCGGTGAGCTCGGCCATCGCGGCCAGACGCGGGCGTCCCTCGGCGAGCCAATCGCGAAGCGCGTCCACGCACGGCTCGGTCATGGGCACCGTGCGCGAATGGCCGCCTTTCCCCACGACCGACAGGGTCTCGTGCTCGAAGTCGAGGGACGACAATACGAGGTCGCAGGCCTCCTGCCGACGAAGGCCGCTTCCGTAGAGAACCTCGAGAACCGCGCGGTCGCGAATGGCGAGTGCCCGAGCCGTCGAATGCGGTGGCGCCGCACCGATGAGCGCGGTCGCGTTATCGATCAGGGCGGCGGCGTCATCTTGGGACAGCCGGGGTACCGGCATGCGGTGGGCACGCGGCGTGTCAACGAGGGCGGCCGGTGATCGACCGCGGTCGAACAGTGGCGCGAGCCACTCCTGCAAAGCCGTGAGTGCCCGCCGCTGGGTGGCTGCGGCCCAGCCGAGATCGCGGAAGGCAGCCTCGATCATGGATGGCGTGATGTGAGATGGTCCGGCCACCCCTCGCTCGGCCAGCCACTCGGCCAGCCGACGGCAGTCGCGGACGTAACCGGCGCGGGATGCCGGGGCGAGGGCGCGCGAGCGCCCCCCCTGGCATGACAGGCGGTCGTCCAGTTCGCGTAGCGAGTCGTCCCATGCGGTGGCGGCGGCCATAGGGCCTCTTTCGCCGCGCTCCCGGGGGCGCCTTCCACTCCGTTCTTCGCGCCGTGGGCTCCGCCACCCTCGCTCGCGACGTTCGGGGGCAGGTTGGTGACCCGCAGCGTGTAGGTGGATGCCGGGGCACCGGCCTCCCGGTCCACCTCATAACGACCCGTCCCACCGGCCGTCGGTCCGATGACGGCCGCCCACCACATCCGGTCCCACCCACCTCCCGGCCTTGGTGACCTCCGCCCGTTACATCCCGCTCCACCCCGTTCCGGGCACTGGTACGGTCGCTCCATGGCGATGCACACCATCCTCATCGTCGAGGACGACGCGGCCATCGCGGACTCGGTGGCGTATCACCTCGGGCGCGCGGGCTACCGCACCCTGCAGGCGTCCGACGGGGCGACGGGGCTGCGCCTGTTCAAGCGGGAGCGGCCCGATCTCGTGGTCCTCGACCTCATGCTGCCGCAACTCGACGGCTGGCGATTGACCGGGGAGATCCGCCTTGACGATCCCGACGTGCCCGTGATCATGTGCAGCGCTCGCACGAGCGAGCACGATCGCGTGCACGGCCTGCAGATCGGTGCTGACGACTACATGACCAAGCCCTTCTCGATGAAGGAGCTTGTGGCGCGCGTGGCTGCCCACCTGCGCCGGCGCGATAAAGAGCGCCTGCGGGGCGAGGAGGGACCGATCGAGGTGGCGGGCCTCGTCATCGATGCCGAGCAGGTGCAGGCGTTCACCGACGGCCGTAGCGTGGGCCTGACCCCGCGTGAGTTCCAGGTCCTCCTCGTGCTCGCCCGGGCGCAGGGCAAGCCCCTCGGGCGCAACCGCATCTATCGGGACGTGTGGGGCTACGAGATGAACAGCGGCGATCGCTCGGTGGACGTGTTCGTTCGGAAGGTGCGCCAGAAACTGAAGGTCGCGGTCCCGGACACGGACTTTGTGGTGACCCATTACGGCGTGGGTTATCGCTTCGACCCCAGGAGCACCGGAGGGGAGTAGCCCGCACCGAGGTCCCGGCACGGAGCGCACGACCATCTGGCTGCGCGATGTGGGACGCACCCCGCCGGGTCCGCGTGACGGCGCGAGCGCCGCCGGGGACCTCCCTCGGGAACGATCGCCCCAGCCGTGTCGGTCTCCGTCGCGGCAGCGGACCCATCCTTCGCGCGGTACGTCGTTGAGCCCGGTGTCTCCGCTCCGCTAAGGTGCCGCAGCCGTATGGCGGGGTGCCCGAGTGGTCAAAGGGAACGGTCTGTAAAACCGTCGGCTCTGCCTACGAAGGTTCAAATCCTTCTCCCGCCATCTGGAACCGGAGCCCGGCCTCGCGCCGGGCTCCGTCGTCTCCGGGTCCGGAACGAGGCCGCCAGGTGTCGGACCCGACGACGATCACTGGTCGCCGATGCGGACGATCACCAGTTTGGGCCGTGTCATCTCCATCGCCGCTGAGGCCGGACCCTCGCGCGCATCGCCCGACCCGCGCACCCCGCCGTACGGCATGTGGTCGGCGCGGAACGCGGGAGTCTCGTTGATGACCACCGCTCCGTAGTCGAGGTGGCGTGCCCAGCCGAGGGCGCGGTCCACCTGAGCGGTGAAGATGCCGGCCTGCAGGCCGAGGGGGCTGGCGTTGGCCATGGCGATGGCATCGGGGATGTGGTCGTACACCGCGATCGCGATGACCGGGCCGAAGATCTCATCGCGCATGACACGGGTGGACGGGGCCACGCCGTCCAGAACGGTTGGCGGCACCATCGTCGCCCCTCCGGCATGCCAACCGCCGCGGAGCAGGCGGGCACCCGCCGCGACGGCATCGCCCACCCACGCACGGATGCGATCGGCCGACGCCTCATCGATCACGGGTCCGACGTCGGTGGCCTCATCCAGGGGGTCCCCCACCACCAGCGCATCCACAAGGGGCAACAGGGCCGCGACGAGGGAGTCGTGGACCTCTCGGTGTACGAGGATCCGCTGGGCCGAGATACACGACTGCCCAGCGTGGGTGAAGGCCGATTCCGCGATGGCCCGCGCTGCACGCGGAATGTCGGCGTCCGCATGCACGATGACCGGGGTTGCGTTGCCCAACTCCAGCGCCACCCGGATGTCGGGACGGGCGCGCCGGATGTCGAAGCCCACGGCGCTGCTGCCGGTAAACGAGATCATGGCGATGTCGGGGTGGGCTACCAGCGGTTCCCCGGCCTCCCGGTCCCCGACGACGGTGGTGAGCAGGGCTCCCGGCAGCCCGCACTCAACGAGGATTGCGGCGAGCGCGAGGCCCGCCAGCGGTGCGCGTCCGGCAGGCTTGAGCACCATCGGTGCACCCACGGCGACGGCGGGTCCCACCTTGTGGGCCACCAGATTGAGCGGGAAGTTGAACGGGGTGATGGCGGCGATGACCCCGACGGGTTCGCGCACCGTGTACCCCAGGAGACCGGCGCCGGAGTCGGCGGCGTCCATGGGGATGACCTCACCGCTCAGCGTGCGCGCCACGGCGGCGCTGAATGCAAGGGTATCCATGCACCGGGCAACCTCAACGCGCGCTTGGCGGATCGGTTTGCCGGCCTCGCCGGCGATCACCCACGCCAGTTCCTCCGCGCGATCTCGCACCATGGCGGATGCGCGATCGAGTATTCGCGCACGCTCCGCGGCGATGGGTGCGTGCCCGAGCGCGGACCGGGCCACCGCCACGGCACGCAGGACGGCCGCCTCGCCACCCACTCCCACGCGCGCGATCTCCGCGCCGTCGAACGGGGAGCGTACGACGGATTCGCCGGTGACCGGCAGCATCTCGCCGTCCGCGAGTCCGGTGAGGGGGATCCAATCGGGCACGGTGATGGACGCCATGGCCGCAGGGTACCGGCGTGGGGCCGGGCGATCCCGGGATCGTCGGTGGCGGCCGTGACCCCCCCACATCCACCTCGGTGCCCGCCGCAACTCGTCGGCGCGGCTCGCCGCGGTATCGGTCACCCGGTGCCCTGAGTCCACCGTCCCGTCACCGGTCTCCCGGTTGGCCGAACGGAGGCCGCCGTTCGACCACCGGCCGTGGGTTGGTATCTCGTGCCGGGTGTGAGGTTCGCGTCATAGTGGCGGACCCCGACCGCTAGGCTCTTCGTCACATTGCCCATGGGCGGCGGCGGGGAAGTCGGTGCGAATCCGACGCGGTCCCGCCACTGTCACCGTGAGCGTCACCGCATGGCGAGAGCCAACCACTGGGATTCCCCGGGAAGGTGCGGCGGCGTGACGACCGGAAGCCAGGAGACCTGCCTCCGCCCTCGGCACCACTGACCTTCGAGGACGAGGTGACGGTGCACAGGGATCCCCACGGGACCCCATCGACGCAGTTTCGGGTTCCCGGTCGCGATGTGCTGGCGCGGGTGCGTGGCCTGGTGTTCGCCTATGGCGAGTCGGGGCACCGCGCGCTCGACAACGTGGACCTCGACGTTCGCGCGGGCGAGGTGCTCGTTCTCGAAGGACCGTCCGGTGGTGGCAAATCCACCCTGCTGCGCGCGTTGGCGGGCCTCATCCCCGACTTCCACGGTGGGGCCGTGGCTGGGTCGGTGCTAATCGGTGAGCACGACGCCCTTCAGGTGACCCCCGCCGTGCTCGGTGGGTCGGTGGGGATCGTGTTCCAGGACCCGGAGGCCCAGGCCGTCCTCGGCACCGTCGACCGGGACGTGGCCTTCGGACCATCGAACGCCGGGTTCTCCACCGTTGAGATTCTCGGGCGCGTGGACCGCGCCCTCGCGGATGCCGGTGTCACGCACCTCGCGGGCCGGCGGATCGAGACGCTGTCGTCGGGAGAGAGACAGCGCGTGGCGATCGCCGGTGTGCTCGCCCGGACGCCGCGCATCGTGTTGCTCGATGAGCCCACGTCGCAGCTCGATGCGGCGGCGGCCGAGGCTCTGGTCATGACCCTCCGGCACCTCGCCGATCGCGGTGCCGCGGTGGTGGTGGCCGAGCACCGGGCCGAGCGCGTGAGACCCATCGCCGACCGCGTGCTGCGGGTGGCCGATGGACGCATCGGTGATGCCGATCCGCCGGCCCCGGTCGGTACGGCCCCGCCGGCCGCTCCTGCGATGGGGCCGCCCGCCGCGCGCGCGGAGATGATTCGTGCGGGGCACGGTGGGCGCGCGGTTCTGAGCGCGGCGTCCATCGCACTCGTGCCGGGTCGCGTCACCGTCCTCGTGGGACCCAACGGCAGTGGCAAGAGCACGCTTCTCCGCGTGCTCGCGGGTCTCCATCGCCCCGACGGGGGTCGGGTGTTGCTCGACGACGAGGACGTGTCGGCACTGCCACCGGAGCGCAGGTTCCCCCGCCTGGGGATGCTGCCGCAGGACCCCGGGCGGCACCTGCTCACCGAGACGGTCGCCGACGAGATCGGCGTTGCGCTCACCAGTTTGGGTGTGACGGGTGATGAGCGCGACCAGTGCATCGCCATGATCGGTGCCGAGATGGGGCTGGGCGACATGATGGGTCGTCACCCCCTCGATCTGAGCGTGGGCGAACGGGAGCGTGTCGCCCTTGCGGCGATTCTCGTGGCGGCCCCCGGCGTTCTGATACTCGACGAGCCCACTCGCGGTATGGACCCGGCCTGCAAGCGGGCGCTCGCAGACCTCATCCGTTCCCGCGCCGCCGGTGGCGTGGCCGTTCTGGTGGCGACGCACGACGGACCCTTCGCCGTAGCCGTGGCGGACGAGGTGCTCGAGATGCGGGCGGGGGATGCCGTACCCATGAGCCATCCACTGACCGCGCCGCTCACCGCATGAGTGCGGCAGCCATCGTCGTGCTCTTCGGTATTGCCATCCTGTTGGTCGGGTGGGCATCCTTCGAACGCGGACCCGGCGGTCCGAAGATGATCGCCCTCACTGCCACGCTTGGCGCGGCCATCGCCGCGGGCCGCGTGTTGTTCGTGGCCATCCCGTCCGTGAAGCCGGTCACGACGATGTGCCTCGTGGCCGGGGCGGCCCTCGGTGCTCGGGTCGGCATGGCGGTGGGCGCACTCGCCGCCCTCATCTCCAACGCGTTCCTCGGGCAGGGCCCCTGGACACCCGCGCAGATGGTCCTGTGGGGGGCCGTGGGCGCAAGCGGTGCCCTGCTGCGTCCCGCAACTCGCACCCGTTCCGGGCTCGCCATCATCGCCGGCATTTGGGGGTTCGTCTTCGGCTGGGCCATGAACGTGTGGTTCCTCGCCACGTTCGGCCCTGAGGTGTCGTGGGCGGCGGTCATCACGGTGAGCGTCGCCAGCGCGTGGTTCGATATTGCCCATTCGGTGGGCAACGTGGTGTTCGCGCTGCTCATCGGCCCCGCGCTCTACCGCCTGCTCCGCCGCTATGCCGCTCGGGTGCGGATGAACACGGCGGGGGTTCCCGACCCGGGCTAACTAGCTCTCTGCCAGCGCCCGGGCACGTATACGAAGGGCCTCGTGGGCGGTCGTGGCCCGCGCCGTCGCCTCGTCGCTCCACGTACGCGCGGACGTGATCGCCTCCCGGCAGGCCGCCACCATCGCCTCGGTCTCCCCGGGGGCGGACGAGCCCGACTGAAGACGGGTGTCGGCCGCGGAGTCCGGGTCGAGCGCCTCGGCGACGAGGGCCTCGTCCACCACCAACTCAATACCGTCGCTCGCCAGTGCGGCCGTGGCGAGCACCGCTGCGGTGAGCGCCGACTCGTCGTGGCCGGAGTCCACCAGCATCTTCACCGCGCGCCCCACCACGTGGTGGGCGGTGCGGTAGTCGAGCCCCGCGCTCTGGGCCAGTACGTCGGCCAGATCGGCGGCGGTGATGAAGCCCCGGCGGGCGGCTTCACCGGCGCGCGTGGCGTTGAGGGTCATGCGCGCGACGACCGCGGCCATGAGGCGGGTGGAGGCGACGACCTCCTCGAGCATCCGGGGGATGACGCCGTTCAGGACGTGGAAGTGGTCGGTGCGGGCGGACCCGGTGTGCAGGGTCACGAGCATCCCGGTGAGGTCGCCCGCCACGGTCCCCGCCGTGGCACGCACCACCGCGAGCGCGTACGGATTCCTCTTCTGAGGCATCAGTGCGCTCGCCCGGCTGTGCTCATCGGCGAGGGTCGCGATACCGAACTCCTGGCTCGCGAGGATCTCGAGGTCCTGTGCCATCTCGCTCTGGTGCGCAGCCGTGGTGGCGGCCGCCGCGGCCAGAGTCACGTAGGCGTCCCACTGCCATATAGCGTCCTTGGCATGCGGAACGACGCCGACGGCACCGAGGAGCCCCGCGAGCACCGTACGGTCGAGTGGCCAGCGTGACCCGGCACTGCCGCCCGCACCCGCCACCGACGAATCGAGCACGTCGTGCACGCCATGCAGTCGTTCGGCGTCCCGGAGGAGCGGATAGGCATACGCCAGCACCAGATGTCCCAGACGCGTGGGCTGGGCCGGCTGCAGGTAGGTGTAATCCGCCGCGAGGTCGGTGGCGTGGCGGTCGGCCACATCGACCACCGCCGAGGCGAGAGCGATGCAGGCGTCATGAAGGTCACGCGTGCCGTCCCTCGCCACCAGCCGGAGCGCCACGCGAAACGCCTCCCGTCGTGGGCGACCGGCGGAGAGCCACCCGGCGGCCTCGGCACCGGCGATGCGTGCGAGTTCGGCCTCGCGTGAGTTGAAGGCGTCACCCAGCGCGGGGTTCCACGGAAACACGTCTCCGGGGATCGCATCGAGCTCAAGCAACGCGGCCAAAAGGGCCCGTGCCTGATCGGCGGGGATCGCCTCGGCCTCGGTCAGCGCCACGACATGTGCGATGTCCGACGTCGAGAGCCCGTGGGCGAGACGCGGCCCCGCCGCCGTCTCGTACCGGTACCCCGCGTCGATCAGTTCGCGCGCCGGTCCGCCGTCGAGGCGGCCGCCGCTTCCCAGGTAGGCCTCGGACACGGGGTGAGCCTACCCGCGAGCCACCCGGAAGCGTCGTAGCCGGAGCGAGTTGGTCACCACGAAGATGCTCGACAGCCCCATCGCCGCCACCGCGATGAGCGGATTTAAGAATCCCAGCATGGCGAGGGGGATGGCGGCGACGTTGTAGCCGAAGGCCCAGATGAGATTGCCCTGGATGATCCGGAGCGTGCGGCGTGACAGGCGGATGGCGTCGGCGATGGCACGGGGATCGGACGACATCAGGGTGATGTCGGCGGTTTCCGCGGCCACGTCGGTGCCCGTCCCGATCGCGATGCCGAGGTTGGCGCGCGCCAGCGCGGGAGCGTCGTTCACGCCGTCACCCACCATCGCCACGATCTCGCCAGCGGCCATGAGATCACGCACGATGCGCTCCTTGTCCTCGGGCAGGACGCCGCTCATCACCTCGCCGATGCCGACGGCATCGGCCACCGCGCGTGCCGGAGCGGCGGCGTCGCCCGTGACCATGATGGGGCGGATGCCCAACTCCCTGAGCATCGCGACGGCGTCCGCGCTGTGCGGCCGCACGATGTCGGACACCGCGATGGCCCCCGCATAGGCACCGTCGATGACGACGCCCACGACGGTGCGGCCCTCTCGGCGCTCATCGTCGCGGATCCGGGCCAGCGCGTCCGTGGCCCCGTCACTGCGGCCCACCACGACGGACCGCGACCCCACCTGGGCGGTTACGCCGATGCCGGCCCGCGAGCGGAACTCGATGACGGCCGCGAGTGGCCCCGCCGCCGCCGCTGCCTCGGCAATGGCCCGGCCGATGGGGTGTTCGCTCCCGGCCTCGGCGGCACCGGCGAGCGCCAACACCTCCGCGGCCGTCTGCCCCGGTGCGGGCATGACGTCGGCGACGCGCATGACTCCCTCGGTGAGGGTGCCGGTCTTGTCGAGTACCGCGACGGTTACTCGGCGCGTGCTTTCGAGCACCCCTGGCCCCCGGATGAGGATTCCAAGATCGGCACCGCGGCCCGTACCCACCATGAGGGCGACGGGGGTTGCGAGACCGAGAGCGCAGGGGCACGAGATGACCAGTACGGCGACGGCCGCCGTCATTGCCTCGCCCGCGGGGTACCCCGCGGCGATCCACCCGACGAGGGTGGCGAGGGCGAGGAGAATGACCACGGGAACGAACACACCGGACACGCGGTCGGCGAGGCGCTGTACCGGGGCCGTGTCGGCCTGCGCGGCCTCGACGAGGGCGGCCACGCGACGCACGGCGGTATCGGCGCCCACTCGGGTCGCCCGTACGACGAGCCGCCCGCCCGTGTTGAGGGCACCACCGTCCACGAGGTCGCCGGGACCCACCTCCACGGGCATGCTCTCACCGGTGAGCAGGGCACGGTTCACGGTGGATTCACCCGACTCCACCTCGCCGTCCACGGGGATGGAGCCTCCGGGGCGCACGACCACGTGGTCGCCCACCACCACGTCATCCGTCCGCACCGACACCTCGGACGTGCCCCGCAGCACCACCGCCGTCGTGGGCGAGAGCGTGAGCAGATTCCGGATCGCCTGTCCGGCGCTGTGACGCGCGCGGGCCTCGAGAAACCGGCCGAGTAGCACGAGGGCCACGATCCCCGCAGCGACCTCGAAGTAGACCGCGGCCCCGGAGTCATGGGGCGGAAGCAGTGACATGTCCATCGTCATGCCGATCTCACCGGCTCCAAGCGCGACGAGGGCCACCACCGACCACGTCCAGGCCACCACCGACCCCAGTGACACGAGGCTGTCCATCGAGAACCCGCGATGGCGGAGCGCACGCCACGCCCCCCGGTGGAAGGTCCCCCCGGCCCACCACACGACGGGCGTGGCGAGGGCCCCCGACGCCCACTGCCAACCGGGGAACTGCGCGGGCGGGATCATCGCGAGGATCACCACCGGGATGGTCAGGGCGATTGCCCAGATCAGGCGTACCCGGATGGCGGCGGCCATGCTCGTGGAGTCATCATTATCGACGACGGTCCCCGCTGCGGACCGCGCCTCATATCCGGCCTGGCGCACGATCTCGATGAGCACCTGGTCATCGATTCTTGCGGGCGCGACCACATGAATGCGTTCGGTCGCGAGGTTGCCCGTTGCGGTGACCCCATCAACCGTGTTCAGCGCCGTCTCGACACGGGCCACGCAGGCCCCACACGTCATTCCCTGAATGGCGAGATCGGCCTCGCGGGTGGCCACGGGGGACGGTATGCCGCTAGACATCGGCGAGGCCCCCCGTTCGGAGCCCACCCCGCGTCAACGGGGCGTCGGGGTCGGTGTCCACCCCCACCAGTCCGGCCCGCCGTGCGGAGGCGGCGTTGGCCGGACCGATCTCAGCGGTCACGGACCGCCCGCACTCGTCTGAGACCATCTGGCTCACCGAGGGCACGCTGATCATGCCCCGATGCTAACCCCCCGTTGACGTCGCGTGGGCACCGCTCAGGCGGTCGGGAGATCCTCGGCCTCAACGAGGACGGCAGCCACACCGGAGATGGTGAGGAGGCGACGTACCGCCTCGGAGGGGGCGTGGATGCGAATGGGGGCCGCACCCTCGCGCGCCCGCTCGTTGGCGGCGATGAGGGCGCCGAGCCCGCGGCTGTCCATGAACGAGACACTCGAGAGATCCAGGTAGACCAGCCGACCGTCGCGCTGGGCATCGGTGAGCGCGAGGGACACCTCGGTAACCGTGCTGGCGTCAACGACGCCCCGGACGACGACGACGATTCCCGAGGGTCGTTCGTCCGTGGTGACGCTGACCGGTGGAGTGATGGGT
The DNA here is from genome assembly GCA_009694365.1 of Thermoleophilia bacterium. Classification (GTDB taxonomy): domain Bacteria; phylum Actinomycetota; class Thermoleophilia; order Miltoncostaeales; family Miltoncostaeaceae; genus SYFI01. The sequence continues at coordinate 31,444 of SHVE01000001.1, forward strand.
TCCGTCATGGCGGCCGGGGAGACTACCCTCCGAACTCGTAATATGGACGCTGTGCCCCGAACGGGGTGTGGCACGGCGCGAGAGGTGTTCGTGAAGCGGCTTCCGATCTGGATTGTCACCGTCCTCCTCGGCCTCGGGGTCCTCATGACGTGGGCGGGGTGGTATGACCACCACGAGGCGGGTTACATCCCGTTCGCCCTCGGAATCCTGTGGGTCCTCTTTGCGCTTGGCGCTTCTCTCCGGGTGTTCGCCGACGACTGAGGTCCCTCCGGGGGGTGGGCGCTTCAGGCTCTCGCGCCCGGATGGATCCATCGCGCTTATCCGCAAGGATGGCGCCCCGCCCGTGATCGCACGTGAGGCGCGCGGGGCGCGAATCGCCGGTGTGCCGATTGCCCCCCGTGTCGTGCGCGTGCACGCCGGATCGCTGACCAGCGAATTGGTGCCGGGGCGATCCCGGGTGCTTGGGCGACTCGATGCGGCGCGCGCGCAGGTCCTCGGTGCACTGCTGCGTCGGGTCCACGATTCCCGCACCACGGCGACCGGCGGGCTCCCCGGGTGGCCATCCCGTCCCCGCACCCTGCGGGGGTACGCGACCGCGCGTGCGCAGGGTGCCCAGTCGCGCGCGCGGACCCCGGCCGAGCGCGACCTCGTCACCCGGGCACGGGGAATCGTCGAGGCCGCAGGTGACGGTGACGACCGGGGTTTCCGTTTCCTCCACGGTGACCTCATGCACCACAACATCGTGTGGTCCCCCACCGGACCGGTGCTGGTGGATTGGGAGTTCTGGCGCATGGGCGACGCGGCCGAGGACCTCGCGTATCTCGCGGTGATGAACGGTATTCCGGGCACCGTCATGCGCCAGATACTCACCGGCTACCGGGCGACGCCCGCGCTGGCGGCTCGCGCCCGCGCCTGGGGACCCTTGGTCCTCATCGACGCGGCGCTGTGGCACCGGGCCCACGGCGATGCCTCTCTCTCGTCGAGGATTCTCGCTCGCGCCCGCGCGGAGATCGACTGACGCCACCCACGGGTCCGGATCGTGTGTTCGTGCCGGTCGCTGGCGTGGAGCCGGTCCCCGCCGCCGCGGCCCCTGATCGACCGCTCGCGCACGACCGTACGGCGGTCGGGGATGTACCGTCCTTCTCCCGCGCCGCGCGGTGCGGTCACGCCCAGCGTGCTGCCGCTACTCCCCCCCGTCCCGGGTATCGCGACCGGCACGTCCCCGCCGCAGGCCGGTCATGCCGAGGCGCGGCGCGTCGGTGCCCACCGCCACCCCGCTCGGCACCGCGGGATTGGAGGAGCCGGAGCGCGGCGTGGAGCGACGACCGCTGCGGGGATGAGCGGCCAGACGGATTGGCGCGCCGGGTGGCGGCGGGCGCAGCTCCGACCGGATGCTCGTTCGTCCCAGTGTGGGGTGCTGCGGCGATCGGCGTGAGCGCGTACCCTGGCCCTAGGCCATCCCCCTTCCCCGTGGTGTTGTCACCTCGCGGATCCGGACGCACGTGCACGCGCTACCGTCGTGCCATGACCGGTGGCACCCCGATCGTGCTGTTCGTATGCGTGCAGAACGCGGGCCGGTCGCAGATGGCGGCCGCGCTGTTCCAGCGGGCCGTGGGCGACCGCGCCGTGGCGGTGTCGGCCGGCACGCGCCCGGCCGCCGCCGTGCACTCTGCGGTGGTGTCCGCGATGGATGAGATCGGCATCGACCTCTCGGCGGCCGTGCCACGTGAACTCACCGACGACCTCCAGCGGTCCGCCGACCACGCGGTAACCATGGGGTGCGGGGACGCCTGCCCACTGGTGCAGGCGTCCGTGACGGCCTGGAGCGTTGAGGACCCCTATGGGCGGCCCATGGATGAAGTCCGGCGAATCCGCGATTTCATCGTGGGCCTCACCGAGACGCTCGTGCGCGATCTGGGTCTGGCCTCGCGGACCTAGGCGGGTAGATCGAACCGTTCGATCGCGACCGCCCGTCCGGTGGGGTCGGCCTCGATGAACACGCCCTGCACCCGTACGTCGCCCGTGGCGGGTTCGAAACGGGCGGGCATGCCGGTGAGGAACGTGCGCAGCACTGCCTCACGCTTCACTCCGATGACCGAGTCGTGCGGGCCGGTCATGCCGAGATCGGAGATGTACGCCGTACCCCCTGTGAGCACTCGCTCATCGGCCGTGGGCACGTGCGTGTGCGTTCCCACCACGGCGGTGACTCGTCCATCGAGGTGATGACCCATGGCCACCTTCTCGCTGGTGGCCTCGGCATGGATGTCGATGAAGATCAGCGGGGTGTCGCGCCGCATCCGGTCGACGAGGTCATCGACCACGGCGAAGGGACTTTGGGCCGCGTTGATGAATACCGATCCAATGAGGTTGATCACTCCCACCCGGAAGCCTCCGCGGGCGTCCACCACGACGGTGCCCGACCCCGGTCCGCGCGTCGTGAGGTTGGCGGGTCGCAGCACACGCGGGTCGGTCTCGAGCGTGCTGATGAACTCCGGTCGGCGGAACGTGTGATTGCCACCGGTCAGCACATCGGCGCCGGCGGCGAACAGCGACGTCGCCTGTGTGGGCGTGGTCCCCGAGCCGGCAGCAGCGTTTTCGGCGTTCACCACGACGATATGCGGCTGGTAGCGGTCTTTGAGGCCGGGGAGTGCGGCCTCGATAGCCCGCATGCCCACGGCGCCGAAGATGTCACCCACCATGATCGCCCGGACGTTGCGCTCGTTTCGCACTCAGGTACCCGGCCCGGTGGTCTGTCTAAGGACCTCCACCTGCACGTTGTTACCGGCGTCGTTGGTGAACTGCGCGATGTCGAACTCCGCCACGCCGGAAAGGTCGCGCACGCGTCCGATGATCGTGCGCCCGGCACCCACCGCGCTGCCGATGCGGGGCACGAGCCCGTCGGGCGCGGGCTCCACACGAGTCACCCGCACTGCGGCGTCGGGCACACCGCTCGGTGTGATGATGATCTCGAGTCCTTCCGACCGACCGAAGACACGGTGCGGAACCACGGCGGTGATCACGCCATCCACGGGGCTGTACACGGGCGTGCCCGCGAGCGCACCGACATCCACCCCGGCGGTTCCCTGCCCGCCTCCGGTGTCCGACGCGACCTCAAATGCGAGTCCGGTCGCGGGGACCATGTTGATCGCGCCGGGCTCGGCAACGGGGTGGAAGTAGATGGCCGTCACATGCTGCTCGGCGACGGGGAGGACCACCTCGACCTGTCCCGCCCGGCCGATAACCACCCGTTGGGGTGCCGGTGCTCCGACCACGGAGGAAGGGGGTACCGGCGAGGCCACGGACGCGGCGGGGGCGGCACCCTCGGGCGCACCACGGAAGGCCAACACCACAGCGACGATGACCACCACTACGAGCACGGCAGGTCCAACGACCGTGGTGAGGACGCGGCTGCTTCGGTAGCGGTCGGCCTGCCGCCGTACGGCGCGGCGCGACCTCAGCTCATCGCGGGTGAGAGGCGACATGGACCCCATAAGGCTAGACCAGCCCCGCAGGTGACCGATCCGGTGGGGCTCGCGATACGATGCCGTCCATGATCGACCGTCAGGCCACGACGCCGATGTGGGCGTGGATTGCGGCGGCGGCGTCCCTCGTGGTGATCGTCTGGATCACTGGCCAGACGCTGGGACGCGTGCTGTTCGTGTTCCTCGTATCCATTGTCGTCGCGCTCATCCTGAACCCACTCGTGCGCCTGCTCCGGCGAGCCCGGGTGCCGCGCGGACTCGCGGTGGGAACCGTGTTTATTGGGTTCCTGGCCGCCATCACGGGCGCGCTCATCCTGCTGGTGCCCGTGATCCAAGGACAGATCACGGCCATCCGGGCCAACCTGCCGCTCTACACCGACCAGGCCCAGCGGCAGGTCCAGCATCTGCAGTCGTTCTTCGATAGTAACGGCCTCGACATCAACGTGCAGCAGAAGGCCGACGCCGTCTTGCAGGCGATCCGCGACTGGGCCGGAGGCATCTCCGGAAACGCGGTGGACTACTCGCTTCGTGGCCTCGGAATTCTCGTCATCACGATCTTCGTCATCGTGGCGGCGATCTACATGCTGCTCGACGCCCCGCGCATCGCGGGATTCGCACGCCGGATTGGTGGCCCGTCGGCCGCCCAATTCCTCCGTCGTACCGAGCACAGCCTCGTGCAGTACGTCAAGGCCCAGACCTTGGTCTCGCTCATCATCGGCGTGAGCGTCGGGCTCACACTCTGGACCCTCGGTGTCACCGGCGTCTTCCCGCCCGGTGCCACGTATGCCGCCCTGTTCGCGGCGTGGGTCGCCCTGATGGAGTTCATCCCCTATCTCGGACCAATCCTCGGTGCCATCCCACCGGTGCTGCTCGCCCTCTTCATCTCGCCCTGGACCGCGCTCTGGGTGCTCATCGCATTCGTCGCCATCCATCAGTTCGAGGGGCACGTGGTGGTTCCGCAGATCATGAGCGGCGCCGTGGGTGTCCACCCGCTCGTGGTCATCTTCGGGGTATTGATCGGCGATGAGCTTTACGGTATCCCCGGAATCATCTTGGCCATCCCGGTCGTGGTCATCATCAAGGAGACCGTCGTGTACATGAGCGAGCGCATGGGGTGGTTCGGGATGACGGAGGTCACCGTCGGGGTTCCCCGGATGACGGACCCGGGGGTGACCGCAGGTTTCGCATCACCACAGCGGCGAATGCCCGCATCACCGGGGGACACCGACACGCTGGATGCTCAAACGGGCATCATCGATCCGCTGCCGTCGCGCCCGACCGGCGCCGAGTGACGTAGGAATGGCCACCGGCGCTTTGCTTGAGGCACGGGGCATCTCCCGGCGGTTCGGCGCCGTGGAGGCCCTCGCACCCATGGACCTCGCCATCGCGGCGGGGGAGTGCATCGCGCTCACGGGACCCAACGGAGCGGGGAAGACGACGCTGCTCTCGCTCCTCGCGGGCGTGGGCGTACCGGACCACGGGGAGATCACGTGGGCCGATGGTCGCAGGCGTCGCGTGGGGTGGGTGCCGCAGCGACCGGCGCTGTACCCGCGCCTGTCCACCCGCGAGAACCTGCGGTTGTTCGCGGCCCTCGAGGGTGCGGAGGACCCCGCGGGAATGGCCGGGGTCCTCATCCACCGCGCCGACCTTGGTGAGGTGGCCGAGCGCCGAGCGAGCGAGCTCTCCACGGGAACGCTGCAGCGCCTCAACCTCGCCATCGCGCTTGCGGGGTCGCCTCGCCTCCTGTTGCTCGACGAGCCCACGGGTACCCTGAGCCCCGACCAGCGACACCGGCTCTGGGAGTGGCTCGGTGGGCTCACTGCGGAGGGCGGCATGGCCCTCGTCTTCTCCACGCAGTCGGTGGAGGAGGCGGCGCGACATGCCGACCGCGTGCTAGTGCTCACGGGGGGGCGCCTGGTCCATGACGGGTCCACCGACGACATGGTGCGTCGTGCCGGACTGGACCCCACCGCCCCCGGTGCGCATGAGGATGCCTTCATCGCACTCCTTGAGGCGTCGGCATGAGGATGCTGCGTGGCGGGTGGCTGCTGCTCGGCAAGGATCTGCGCGTGCTCGGTCGCAGCCGTGGGTTGCTCGCCATCCTCATCGGGTACCCGATCGTCATCGCCGTCCTTCTCTCGATCGCGCTCTCGGGTGGCGATCGCCGCCCATCGGTGGCGTTCGTCAATCTCGACGCGACCTCGGGTCGCACGGTGCAGGTGGGCGAGGAGCGTCTGTCGGTCGAGGACTACGCGAAGCGCATCGAGGAGGATGTCGATCTGGTACGGCTCACCCCGGACCAGGCCGTGAGCGCGCTCGATGACGGCAAGGTGAGCGCCGTTCTCACAATTCCCAAGGGCTTCGTGGCGGATCTCCAGACCGGTATCCGCTCACCTGTGCTCAAGTTGCGCACCAATCCGCGTTCGCCCATCGAGGCGCAGGCCATCGAACGCAACATGGAGAGCGCCGTCTTCCGCCTCAACCAGGCGCTGGCCAGCGCCTACGTGGAGCAAGTGCTGAAACTCGTGGACCTCATCCAGAACGGTGGCACGGTGGCGGTGTTTGGCAGGTCCGGCGATCTCGTGGGCCTCAAGAAGAGCGAGGTCACCCTTCGGCAGGTGCAGGTACAACTGCGTGCGCTCGAGCGTCCGGACCTCGCGAACAAGTTGGAGCCCCTGCGCAACTACATCAACGGCGTGGGCACCAATCTCGATCTGGCGAAGCCCGCCGCACAAGCCATCGCGAGCCCTATCCGCCTCGATATCCAAGCGGGGCCGCCCGGCCGCGAGCCCCTCTCGGCGCTCGGCATCGCCGGGGCCCTCGTGGTGGGTCTGGGCCTCGTGGGCGTGCTGCTGGCCGCCGCTCTGCTGTCGGCCGAGCGGGAGGAGGGCGCCCTGTCACGCCTCGGCCGCGGTCTCGTGAGTCCCGGCACCATCATCGGGCAGAAGGCGCTGTTGGCGGCGGGCGTCTGCACCACGATCGGCCTCGCGCTGCTCGGCGTGGTGGCGATGGCTACAACCGTCTCGGTGGGCAGGTGGCTTGTGTGGATCCCCGTGTTGCTGGTGGCCGGGTGCGCTTTCGGTGGGTTCGGCCTCCTGGTGGGCGCGCTGGCGCGCGAGACCCGTACGGCTCTGCTCGCCGGGCTCATGATCGCCCTTCCGCTGGCGGTCATCTCGCTGATCCCGGGTAGCGACGTGGGGTACTGGGCCAGCGCAGTGGCGGGCTTCGGGCCGGCTGCGCGCAACTTCCAGTCGCTGCTCGTGGACCCGGAGGTCCCAAAGTCTCTTTGGTGGGGCGTGGGGCTCCTCGCCCTCATCGCTCTGGCATACGGCGTGGCGGCGCGAATGGTTCTCGCCCGTCGGATGCACTCGTAACCGCCCGACCCACAGACGGTGTGAACATCTGAGGTGACCCTCGGTGTCTGACACTTAACATTTGTTAAGTGTCAGACACCGAGGGTCGTGGGAGCTCTCCGAGGGCGTGCGCCATACGTCGTTCGAACTCGGCCGCGGGGATCTCGCGCGCACCGAACCGGATGACGTGGGGCGAGGACATCTGCACGTCGATGAGTTCCCCGCCGCTGGCGTTCGCGATCTCGATGAGCGCCACGATCACCGCGCTACCGGCATCCGGTGCCCGGTGGAACATGCTCTCCGCGCTCATGAACTGCCCGATGGTCACCCCGAAGAGGCCACCCACCAGTACGTCGCCGTCCCAGGCCTCGACGCTGTGTGCGAGGCCGACGGCATGCAGCGCGTCGTACCCGTGTGCGAGACGCTCGGTGAGCCAGACCCCATCGCGATCCCGGGCGCACTCCCGCACCACCTTCCCGAACGCGGTGTCCACGCGTACCTCGTACCCTCGGCGGCGCAGCATGCGGGCCACCGTGCGGGGGGTCCGGGCGTCAGCGGGCAGGATCACGGCGCGTGGATCGCACACGAACCATTCGACCGGGCCGGTGGCACCCTCGGCGTCCATGGGGAAGGCTCCCGCCCGGTACCCGGCCAGCATGTGCCCGGGCGTGATGCCGGCCGCGAGGAGCGCAGGGTCGTCCGACCCCGTCTGAGCGAGGTCGCGTGGGTCACGGCCGTACGCCACGATACCGACGATACACTCGGGAACAGTGCACGAACCGCGTACCCACATCGCCGCCGCCGGGGGGTTCCCGGCGATGCGCCACCGCCGTCTCCGCCGTTCGGAGGGAATCCGACGGTTGGTACGCGAGGTCGGCCTGCGCCCGTCGCAGTTGATCCTGCCGCTCTTCGCCGTCCACGGTGAGGGAGTGCACGAGCCGGTGGACTCCCTCCCGGGCGTCGCGCGCATGTCGCCCGACCTCCTTGCCGACGAGGCCCGCCGCGCCCATGCCGCGGGAATCGGCGGCGTCCTGCTGTTTGGGGTTACGGACCAGACCGACACCCTCGCCACGTCCGCGCACGCTGCGGGTGGTGTGGTGCAGACCGCGGTGCGGGCCATCAAGACCGCCGTTCCCGATCTTGTCGTAGTCACCGACGTCTGTCTGTGCGCCTACACCGACCACGGCCACTGTGGTCTCCTCGACGACGCCGGTGAGGTCGCCAACGATCCATCGCTCGACGTACTCGCGCGCGTGGCCGTGAGCCATGCGGATGCCGGGGCTGACATCGTGGCGCCCAGCGACATGATGGACGGGCGCGTGGCGGCGATCCGATCCGGGCTCGACGTCGCGGGCCACGAGGCCGTGTCCATCATGGCGTACTCGGCCAAGTACGCGTCCGCGTTCTACGGGCCTTTTCGGGATGCGGCGGGCTCCGCCCCCGCGCATGGTGACCGCCGCGGATACCAGATGGACCCGCCCAACATCCGCGAGGCGCTGCGCGAGGTCCGCGCCGATGAGGCCGAGGGTGCCGACATGGTGATGGTCAAGCCCGCCGCCACCTATCTCGACGTGATTCACGCCGTGCGCGGTGCAACCGATCTGCCCGTGGCCGCCTACCACGTGAGTGGGGAGTACGCGATGATCAAGGCCGCGGCCGACCGCGGATGGCTCGACGGGCAGAGCGCCATGATGGAGACGCTCACGGCCATCGCCCGAGCGGGCGCCGACATCATCATCACCTACGCCGCGCTCGACGTTGCTGCATGGCTCCGGGAGGACGAAGTATGAGCACTACCGAGGCCACGCCGGTGCGGCACACGCCCGACGACGTGGACCAGCGACTGCTCAACGCTCTGCAGGCGGGCATCAGTTTTGACCGGCGTCCGTTTCTCCCCATCGCCACGGCCGTGGGCATTGACGAGGACGAGGTGCTTGCGCGCATGCGCGTGCTGAAGGACGCCAAGATCATCCGGCAGGTCTCCGCCATCTTCGACACTCGCGCCCTCGGTTACGAGAGCACTCTGGTGGCCGCCAGTTACCCGGATGACCGTCTGTTCGATGCGGCCGCGATTATCAACGGGCACCCCGGTGTGAGCCACAACTACCGTCGTACCCACGACTTCAACATGTGGTTCACGTTGGCCGTGGAGCCCGGCGCCCGTCTGTCGCTCGAGGACACCCTCGCGATTTTGGCCCGTGAGACCGGTGCGACCTCAATGCGCATCCTCCCCACGCTCACGCTCTACAAGATCAACGTTCAGCTGGACATGACGGGCGTGTCCGGCAACGTCGCCCGCGCGGAGCCGGTGGCACCACCGCGCCGCGGGGACGGCAAGCCGCCCAGTGACGATGACCGCGCCGCCATCCTCATCCTGCAGAACGACCTGCCCCTCGTCCCCGCGCCGTTTGACGTGTGGGCCGACGAGGCCGGCATACCGGTCGCCGCCCTCCTCACCGCCGCGCGGGATCTTCAGGACCGCACCCTCATGCGCCGCTTCGCCGCCGTGCTCAACCACCGCAAGGCGGGCTTCGGTGCCAACGGCATGGCCGTGTGGCGGGTGCCCGTGGACCGAGTGGATGAGTTCGGCAGCCGCATGGCCACGTTCACGTCGGTGAGCCACTGCTATCGCCGCCCGGTGTATGACGACTGGCCGTACAACCTCTTCACCATGGTGCACGCACGGTCGAAGGAGGCCTGCGAGGAGACCATCACGGCACTCGGAGAGGAGGTCGGGCTCGGGGCCGACGACTACGCCGTGCTCTACTCGACGTTCGAGTTCAAGAAGATCCGCCTCCGCTACTACTCGCCCGACTACCGGGAGTGGGAGGACCTCGCCCGTGCGGGGTCGCCTCTCCCCACGGCCTGATCTCGTGACGAGTACCCCCGGCGAGCGCCGCAGCACCGCGCTCTTCGCGCGTGCCCAGACGGTGCTCGTGGGCGGCGTCAACTCACCGGTGCGTGCGATGCGGGGCATCGGTCGTGATCCGCTCTTCATCGATCGGGCGGAGGGCGTGCACGTGTGGGACGCCGACGGAAATCGGTACATCGACTATCTCGCCTCGTGGGGCCCGGCCATCACCGGGCACGCCGACCCGCTGGTGATCGGTGACGTGCGCGCGGCGCTCGGCCGGGGAACGTCCTACGGCGCACCCACCGAAGCGGAGGTGGTGTTCGCCGAAGCGATCGTCGCGGCGTTCCCGTCGATCGAGCGGCTCCGCATGACGTCATCGGGCAGTGAGGCCGTCATGGGCGCGGTGCGCCTGGCCCGGGCCGCCACGGGCCGTGAGGTCATCGTCAAGACCGAGGGCGGCTACCACGGCGCCATCGACGGTCTGCTTGCGCAGGCGGGGAGCGGCGCCACCACCCTCGGCGTGCCGACGAGCCCGGGCGTCACGCGAGGTGCGACCGCGGCGACGCGCCTCGTGCCCTACAACGACCTCCCGGCGGCCGAGGCCGCGCTTCAGGGCGCCGCCGCCATCATCATCGAGCCCGTCGCGGGCAACATGGGTGTGGTGCCCCCCGCCCCCGGGTATTTGGAGGGCCTTCGCACGGCCTGCGATGCCACCGGGGCCCTGTTGATCCTCGACGAGGTCATCACCGGGTTCCGTGTGGCCCGTGGCGGCGCGCAGGAGTTGTTCGGTGTGCGTGCCGACCTCACGTGTCTCGGCAAGATCATCGGCGGCGGCCTGCCGGTGGGCGCCTTCGGCGGCCGGGTCGACGTGATGCGCGAACTCGCACCCGAGGGCCCCTGTTATCAGGCGGGAACCCTCTCCGGAAATCCGTTGGCGACCGCCGCCGGGCTCGCGGTGATGCGCCGCCTCGCGGAGCCCGGTACCTACGACCTTCTCGAGCAGAGCGGCGCATTGCTCGAGCAGATCTTCGTCGACAGTGGTGCTCCGGTCATCGTCAACCGGGTGGGCTCGATGCTCACGCCGTTTTTCACCGCCACGCCCGTCACCGATTATGCGGGTGCGACCGCGTGCGACACGGACCGCTACGGGCGGGTGGCACGCGGGCTACTACGCCGGGGCGTGTACCCACCACCGTCGCAGTTCGAGGCGTGGTTCGTCGGTACCCTGCATAGCGCAGATGAGTTCCGCGCCACGGCCGACGCGCTGGCGGGCGCCCTGGAGGACGCTTCGTGATCCAATTCACCGAGGACGTAGGGACGGTGCTCGCCACCCAGCCCGCCCTCGCGGGCCGCATCATCCCGGCGGAGGAGGTGGCCCTGCCGCTTGTGAGCCCGCCGCTGTCGCGCGAGCATGCGCTGGGGTTCGAACTGATTCTCGAAGGCTTCCTGCTGCATCGCGTCATGCCACGGTATGTGGACCGGGTGGAGATGGGCCCGGCCGTGCTCGCCGGTGACTACTGCTATGCGCAGGGGTTGGTGCGCATCGCGGCCACCGGCGACCTCGCCATGGTCGAGGCGCTCGCCGACCTCGTGGCGCTTTCCGCGGTCGCCGTGGCCGAGGGGCGCGAGGAGGATCTGGCTCCGCTCTGGCGCACCACCGCCGCCGCGCTCTCCGGGGAGCAGGGACCCGGTACGGCCGACGCCGTGCGGATGGCCCGCGCCGCCCTCAGGGCCGGCGTGTCCGCACCCATCCACGACCTCGCCACCACCCTGTCCCCGGCGCCGGCCCTCGCGGAGGCGCTCGCACGATGAAGGACATCCGCGAGTGGATGGCCGCCCTCCGCGACATCGGCGAGCTCGTCGAGGTGCACGCCGAGGTGGACCCCCACCTCGAGATCACCGAGATCGCCGACCGGGTGATGAAGGCCCACGGGCCCGCCCTGCTCTTTCGCAACGTCACGGGATCGAACCTGCCGGTGCTCATCAACCAGTTCGGCTCGGAGCGTCGCATGGCCATGGCCCTGGGCGGCGAGAGTCTCAACCAGATCGCCGGGCGCATCGCCAAGATCGCCGAGATGCAGCCGCCCAGTGGCGTGATGGAGAAGGTCAAGGCTCTCGGCACGCTCAAGGACCTGGCTTCGCTCGGCACCAAGCGCGTGAAGTCGGGGCCCTGCCAAGACGTGGTGCTCACCGGCGACGACGTGGATCTTGATCTCATCCCCATCCTCACCTGCTGGCCCGGGGACGGGGGGCCGTACGTCACGCTTCCGTTGGTGTTCAGCCACGACCCGATTACCCGCACCCGCAACTGCGGCATGTACCGGGTGCAGAAGATCGACCGAAACACCTGCATGATGCACTGGCAGATCCACAAGGACGGGCGGCAGCACCTGCTCGACTCAGACGGCCGTGTGCCCGTCGCGGTGGTCATCGGCACCGACCCCGCCGTTACCTACAGCGCCACCGCCCCGCTTCCGCCCGCGCTGGACGAGATGATGTTCGCGGGCTTCCTGCGGGGCAAGCCGGTGGAGATGGTGCGGGCGGTCACCCAAGACATCGAGGTTCCGGCCCACGCGGAGATCGTGCTCGAGGGCTACGTGGACGCGGGCGACATCCGCGACGAGGGACCGTTCGGTGACCACACCGGATTTTACACGCCGGTTGACCAGTACCCGGCCTTCCACATCACGGGCATGACGATGCGTCGTGACGCCATCTACTCCACGACCATCGTCGGCATGCCCCCGATGGAGGATTTCTGGCTCGGCAAGGCCACCGAGCGCCTGTTCTTGCCACTCATCACGATGACCGTTCCCGATCTCGTGGACATGAACCTGCCGCTCGAAGGTGTGTTTCACAACTGCGCCATCGTGTCGGTGAAGAAGCGCTACCCCGGGCACGCGAAGAAACTCATCAACGCCGTGTGGGGCCTCGGGCTGCTGTCGCTCACACGCTGCGTGATCGTGGTGGATCACGACGTCGATGTGCACGACGTGTCCGCCGTGGCGTTCCGGGCCTTCTCAAACGTGGACGCCGGCCGCGACATGCTGCTGATGGAGGGCCCGGTGGACGCTCTGGACCACGCGGCGCCCTACGCCGCGTACGGCGCCAAGATCGGGTTCGATGCCACTGCCAAGTGGGAGGGCGAGGGCCTCGTGCGGCCGTGGCCGGCCGAGATCCGTATGGACCTCGCCGTGCAGGATCGCGTGTCCGCGCGGTGGGCCGAGCTCGGCATCCACCTGCCGGACGACTGAGACCCGCCGGGCCGTCCCCGACCCCGAGGGGACAACCGGCCCGATTTCCGTCCGCGGCACGGGGACCCCGTGGCAGAGTGCCGTCGCTCCGTTAGTCTCGTGGGGACGAGTCAACAGTTGCGGAGGTTGGAGTGGCGAAGGACGAGCCGAATCGCGGCACGCCCGATGTGCAGAGTGGTCCCTACGCGGGTCCCCGCGCGGTGGACGGCACCCCGGACCCGGACCATTCCGACGACCCGGGGTACATGACCCGTACGCGGTTTCTGTCCACCGTCGCCATCGCCGGCGGTGGCGTGCTCACCGCCGCCATCTTGGTTCCTGTCATCGGATTCGCCGTCGCAAGTCCGCTCAAGGGTGAGGAGTTCCGGTGGGTTGACGTCGGTCCCGCCTCCGACTTCCTCACCAATCCGCCGCCGTATCGCAACGCCACTCCGTCGACCAAGATCGGCCAGGTCTCGTCCCTCGCCGTCTCCGGGCCGGATCCGGAGGCCGACCGGCGTGTGTTCATCGTCTACGGCCTCATCGACCCCACGGCCAAGCCGACCCCGACGCAGGGGGAGGCCAGCGCGGCGTTCGACGCCCGCTTCCGTACGTGGGCGTCGGGTCTCACCGCCCGTGACTTCGACCTGTTGGTCATCTGGAACCGCTGCGCCCACTTGGGTTGCCCCGTTGCGTATTCACCGGGCAGCGCTGGATACGTATGTCCGTGCCACGGAGGTGCGTACGACTCCCGTGGCCTCGTAACCGGTGGTCCGCCGCCCCGCCCGCTCGACCGTCTCGATGTGAAGGTGGTTGACCCGTCGACCACGTACACCCCCGAGCAGACCGCCCGGGGCGAGGATCGTGTCCCCCTCCACGTGGCCGTGACGGGGAGAAACCCGAAGCTCCGGGTGCTCGTTGGCAAGCCCTACTCGATCGACCAGGAGCAGACGCCCGTCTCGCTCGCAGGACCAGGCCAGCCCGTCTCCGGCGCCCTCTCCCACCTCTACCCGTTCCACTAGGAGTCGTCGGTGACCACCAAGGACATCGGACCCAAGAACCCCGTCCAGAAGTCGGCCGAAGTGGCGCTCGACTTCGTGGACGAGCGGTCGGGGGTCAAAGCCGGCTCACGGTGGTTCCTGTTCCGGAACATTCCGGCGGGTACCAGTTGGTTCCAGACGCTCGGGTTCACCGCCATGGCCGTCTTCGGAATGCAGGCCATCACCGGCATCATCTTGGCGATGTTCTACGTGCCGGACTCCCGGGGCGGCGCCTACGAGAGCATTCAGCGCATCACCGACGAGGTGACGTGGGGCTGGCTGGTCCGCGGCATGCACAAGTGGGGCGCCTCGGTGATGATCATCGTGGTGTTCCTGCACATGGCCCGCGTATTCATCTGGGGGTCGTACAAGTACCCCCGGGAGCTCACGTGGGTCACCGGGGCCATCCTGCTCATGATGACGATGATGATGGGACTCACCGGGTACCTGCTGGTGTGGGACCAGAAGGCCTACTGGGCCACGGTGGTCGCGGTCAACATCTTCGCCAGCGCACCCATTCTCGGTCCGTACATCGGCGACATCCTGCGCGCGGGTCCCGAGTTCGGGCCTCAGACTCTGTCGCGTTTCTATTCGATCCATATGTTGCTGATACCCGGCGGAATCGCCACCTTCATTGGGTTACACCTCTACTTCATCATGCGCCTGGGCATTTCCGAGCCCCCATGGGCCAAGCGCCGCCTGATGATTGAGCGTGACGAGGAGGATGCCCGTAGAGCGGCGGCACGCGCCCACGCCACGGGCCGTCCGGGCGGCGTCGGCCATCCCACCACCTCGCCTCCGACCGCAGGGAAGGCCCCCGAATGAAGTCACCCGACAAGCGGGCGTACGACCGTGACTACGCGGCCTCGAAGAAGGACGGCAAGCCGTTCTTCCCGTACGCGATTTACAAGGACACGATCGTCGCGGGCCTCGCGATGCTCGGGATCATCATCCTGGCGATCACGGTGCGCGTCGAGGTCGGCGACCCGGTCAACCCGGCCACCACCGACTTCGTGCCGCGCCCCGAGTGGTACTTCTACTTCGCCTTCGAACTTCTCAAGATCTTCAAGAATCAGGACGCGCTCACCCCCATCATCATGGCCACCTTCATGGTGCCGAACATCCTCATCATGCTGTTGGTGGTGTGGCCGTTCATCGACCGGGGTCCGGAGCGCCGCATCTGGCGGCGCCCGTTCGCCATGGGCCTCACGGTCATCGTGACGAGCCTGCTGTGCTACCTGACCTGGGTGGGGGCCAACTCGCCCTCCGGCGTGGCCTCCGGCGCCGCTTTCCCCCTGAGCGGCCTCGACGAGACGGCGACAAAGGGCGCGACGCTGTTCGTCGCGAACGGCTGTACCAGTTGCCACCTCATCGGGACGATCGGTGCACCGGGTCCCGGGCCGGACCTCACCAACGAGGGAGCGAAGGGCTGGGACAACGCGAAGATGACGGCGTGGCTCAAGGCCCCGAAGCCGCCGATGCCGTCGTATGCGTCGCTCACGCCTCAGCAACTCGACGACCTCTCCACCTTTCTCACCGGACTGGGCACGAAGTACAAGTAGGCCGCCGTTTCCCCTCACACGTCCGAACCAGGGTTCCGCATGCGTGATACCCGGTCGGGCGCCTGCGTGTCGGGGTCTACGATCCGGGCCATGCGGATCTTCCTCGGAATCACCGGTGCCAGCGGTGCCTTGTACGGCGGACGCGCGCTCACCGCACTCACCGCCGCCGGTCATCACGTGGGGGTGTGCGTGTCGGACGCCGGGGCCCGCGTCATCAGCCACGAGATCCTCGGGGGCGGCCCCCGGCCGGATTCGCCGCACGAGGTGACCGCCCAATTCGTGGATCGCTTCGCGGACCCCGCCGGGGCTGTCGACCTCCTCGCACCCGACGACATCGCGTGCGCGTTCGCATCCGGGTCATCCGGCGCCCGTGCCGCACTTATCGCACCGTGTTCCACGTCCACCCTTGGGCGCATCGCACAGGGAACCGGCGACAACCTCATCCACCGCGTGGCCGAGGTCATGCTCAAGGAGCGGGGGGCCTTGGTGCTCATCCCCCGGGAGACGCCCGTGTCGCTCATCCAGTTGCGCAACATGGTCGCCGTCACCGAGGCGGGCGGAGTGGTGGTCCCGGCATCCCCGGGCTTCTACACCCTCCCCACCACGGTTGAGCAGATGGTGGACTTCGTGGTGGGCAAGGCCCTCGATGTGCTGCGTATCGACCACACGCTGTTCCCGCGCTGGGGCGAGGTCGGGCGGCCCGAGGCGTGATCACCGATGCCGCCACCGTCGACCGCGAGGCGTACGACCGCATCGCACCGCGGTACGACGTGGTGAGCGGCGTCATGACCTTCGGCATCGGCGATCGGTGGCGCCGGGCGCTGGCGGAGGCCGCCGACGTGTCGGCGTCATCCCGCGTGCTCGACGCCTACACCGGCACCGGGGACGTGGCGCTGCTTCTGGCCGACCGGGTGACCCGGCGCGGGGAGGTGATCGGCGTGGACCACTCCGTGGCGATGATCGGGCGCGCGCGGGTGAAGGCCGCCGCCGCCAACTCCGGATGTCGGTTCGAGGTGGGTGACTGCACCCAACTGACGTATCCCAACGACTACTTCGACGCCGCGACGGCCTGCGGAGGGCTCCGCAGTCTCGAAGACCCTGCCACGGGCATCGCCGAACTCGTGCGTGTCGTGCGACCGGGTGGTCGCGTGGCGATCCTCGAGATCACCCCGCCGTCACGCCTGCGGGCACTCCACTCGCGCGCCCTCCGCGTGGCCATGCCCATGATCGGCGGACTTCTCGGCGGTGACCGCGAGGCCCTCGCGCACCTCGCGGAAACCGTCGGTCACATGCCGTCCCCGGTGGCGGTGGCGCAGATTATGTCCACGGCCGGCCTCCGTGACATTCGCTGGCGGTCGTTCGCCGGTGGCATGGCCACGCTGCACGACGGCACGGTGGGGGCGTGATCACGACTGCGCCCATCCCCGGTTTCGTTCTATCGCTGCGCCCGTGGATGGACGAGTGTGAGGCACTGCTCGCGGAGGTCGTGGGAGGCCATGCGCCCTCGGTCACCGACCCCGCCATCGCCACGCTCGCCGCCGGAGGCAAGCGCGTGCGCCCCATGCTCGTGTTCTGCGCGGCGTCGCGACGCGATGACGACCGCGCCGCCCTCGTCTCGGCCGCCGCCGCCGTGGAACTGGTGCACATGGCGACGCTCGTGCACGACGATCTCATCGACGGTGCAACCACCCGGCGCGGCAACCCCACGGTGGCCCGTGCCCACGGCGCCGCCGCTGCCGTCAACGTGGGCGACTTTCTCTTCGCGCGGGCCTTCGCTGAGTTAGCGGCCGCGGGGTCCGCCCCTGCGGTGAGCGCGCTGGCCGCCGCCGCTCTCGACCTCGCCGTCGGTGAGATGGACCAGCAGCGTGCCAGCGGCGACCTCGCCCTCACGGTCGACGCGTACATGTCGCGGTGCCGGAAAAAGACCGGCGCTCTGTTCGCCGTGGCGTGCCGCGTTGGCGCCATGCTCTCCGGCAGTTCGCACGAGGCGCAGGTACGCCTCGCCGCGTTCGGTGAGCACGTGGGTGTGGCCTTCCAGATCCTCGACGACATTCTCGACCTCGCGGGATCCCCCGCTGACACGGGCAAGCGGCGTGGCACCGACATCCTGAGTGGCACGGTCACCCTGCCCGTCATCCTCGCCATGGCCCGCGAGCCCGGCCTCGCGGCCGACATCGCGGGCGTTGCGGCCGGACACGGAGACCTCGAGGCCATGTGTAACCGGTTGGCGACCCACTCCGGTGTCATCGCCGCCCGGGCGGTCGCGCTGGACGAGGTGGCCCTCGCGATTCAATCGCTCGACGAGGACATCGGCGGTGCCGACGCCGACGCCCTCCAAGTGATCGCGTCGGGCGTGGTGGACCGGTTCGCATGACCCGCGCCGAGATCATCGCCCTCCTTGGCAGCCGTGATCCCATTGCGGCCGCCGACGGCATCATCGCTCCGCCCCGGACGATTACGTGGTGTCGCGATGCCGGCGAGGGCGAGCAGGTGCTGCGCTACGGGGTCGGTACGACGCACGACAGGGTCGCCGACCGACTCCTCGACCTCACGGGGCAGGACGACCTGTGTGCGGTGCGCCTAGTGCCCGAACCCGACTCAGACGAGCGCCCCGGGTCGTGGGGGGTGGAGGACATGTTGGTGACCGCCGTCGCACGGCGGGTGCTGCCCGCCCACGTGGCCATCCGCCTCGATTGGGACCTGCTCGGCGCACCGGCGTGCCAGGTGGCCACGGCGTTCGGCGCCACCGAGTGGGTCATCCCCGAGGGTGACGACACCGACCCGGACCACCTTGCCGATGCCGTGGGTGCGCGCGCGGTGAGGATATGAGCGACCTCCGGGTGGGGCGCATCAGCGCCCTCAACATGTTCCCGATCTATCACCATCTCGAGACGGTGGCGATGCCCGGCGTTACGTTCACCGACGGGCTCCCCGCGCTCCTCAACGCGGGTGTCGTGGGCGGCACTCTCGACGTGTCGGCCATGTCGAGCATCGCGTACGCGCGAAACGCCGACCGGCTCGTGCTCATGCCCGTGGGCTGCGTCGCGTGCGAGGGGGCGATCGATTCGATCCGGGTGCTCAGCCCCGTGCCACTGGCCGACGTGTCGCGCGTGGCCGTCACCCCTCACAGCGCGAGCAGCGTCACGCTGCTGCGCGTGCTGCTCGGCCCGGACGTGCCGTTCCGCGTTATGGGCGATCACGAGGACCCCGCAGCCGCCATCGCCGGCGGTGAGGCCGTACTGCTCATCGCCGATCAGGCCCTCATTGCCCATCGCGACGCACTCGCCCCGTACTCCATCGACCTCGGCGATCTCTGGCAGCGGCGCACCGGCCTGCCCATGGTGTTCGCCGTCTGGGCGGTGCGTGCCGACGTGCAGCGTGCGCAGGCGGATGCCGTGGCCGCACTGGGCCGCGCCATCGCCGAGGCCCCTGCGGCGTACCACGCCGACCCCGCTGCGGTGGACCGGGCGGCGGCGGAACGCTTCCCGTTCTCACAGAACTTCATCCACGAGTACCTCGGTCGCCTGAGCTTCGCGTTCGGCGAGCGCGAGCGCGCGGGTCTGGCCCGGTTCCTCACGATGGCCCGTGACGGGGACGAACTCGACGACGTCCCCGCGGTGACCGTGCCGGTGGCCGCATGAGTACCACCACTCCGGCCCACCACCGCGACGTGATCGAGCGCCTCGATTCCGGGGTACGTCTCACCGATGACGACGCCCGCGTCCTTATCGAGTCGCGCGACATCGTGGCGGTGGCCGCTGCCGCGCGCCGTGCTCGCGACCGGGTGACCGACCCCGACGAGGTCACATTCATCATCGATCGCAACGTCAACTACACCAACTTCTGTGTGACCGACTGTGACTTCTGCGCCTTCTATCGCCGGCCCCGCGATCCCGGCGGGTACGTCCTCAGTAAGCCCGTGATGTTCCGGAAGATCGAGGAGACCCTCGACCTCGGGGGAACGGCGCTCTTGCTGCAGGGTGGCCACCACCCCAACCTGCGCATCGAGTGGTACGAGGATCTGTTCACCGACATCAAGTGCCGGTATCCCATCCACCTGCACGCGCTTTCCCCCAGCGAGTTGCTTCACATCGGCAGCTGCTCACGTATCCCGCTGGACGAAGTGCTCGACCGGCTCATCGCGGCGGGGCTCGACTCGGTACCCGGTGGTGGCGCGGAGATCTTGGTGGACCGTGTGCGTGACGTCATCGCACCGCGCAAGACCACCACGGCCGAATGGCTCGGAGTCATGCGCGAGGCACACCTGAGGGGCCTCTCCACCTCCGCCACGATGATGTACGGCACGGTGGACTCGGTGGCCGATCGCATTGAGCACCTGCGCGTGTTACGCGACCTCCAGGATGAGACCGGCGGATTCCGCGCCTTCGTGTGCTGGTCGTACCAGTCGGGCGGCGGCTCGGCGCGCGGGGACGACCACCTGCACACCACTGCCGCCGACTACCTCATGATGGCGGCGGTGTCACGCCTCTACCTCGACAACATCACCCACATGCAGTCGTCGTGGGTCACCCAGGGGCTGCGCGTGGGTCAGCTGGCGCTCGAGGCCGGCTGCGACGACATGGGGTCCACCATGATCGAGGAGAACGTGGTGCGGGCGGCCGGAACCGCCTTCACGCTCGACACGCCCCGCATGGTCGCGGCGATCGAGGCCACGGGCCGCCGTGCCGTGCAGCGCGACACGCTGTACCGGGTGGTCCGGCGATTCCCGGCGGGTGCTGTGTGAGCGTGCCGTCCCCGGGTGCCCGCCGCCCCATGATCGCCGCGGTCGCGACCCTGCTCGGCGACGGCCTCGTGGTGCTGTTCGTCGTCGCGATGTAGAGGGCAACGGGCGGATCACGCCACCGACAGGGCCGGTCGGTTAGGCCGAACCCTCGACCGGTAGTCCGCTCTGGTGCCACGCGGTGATGCCGCCCTCGAGGTTGACGAGGCCCCTGAAGCCCTCGTTCTCTTCCAAGTAGAGGCACACGGTCTCGGATCGCCCGCCCGAGTGGCAACTGACGATGACGGTGCGCTCGCGGGGAACCTCCGCCAGCCGGGAGAGCAACTCGCTCATGGGGATGAGGGTGGCACCGGGGATGCGGGTCTGCGCCGTCTCCTCGGGCTCGCGCACGTCGATGATGATTGCGGTGCCCGCCCTTGCTGCGGCGTCGGCTTGCGTCGGAGTCATGAGTTCCATGGCGTGAGGCTAGATGACGCCCGCGCCGACTTCGTCGGCAACCCGGTCGGCCTCAAACGACGATCGCACGAGCGGGCCAGCCTCGACATGCGTGAGCCCCAGCGACCGCCCGAGCAGCGTGAGTGCCGGATACTCGGCCGGCGCGTAGAACCGTGCCACCGGGAGGTGCCGGGGGCCACCGGGGCTGAGGTACTGGCCCACCGTCACTACATCCGTGCCCGTGGCGGCGAGGTCGGCGAACACCGTGGCGATCTCGGGCAGGGTCTCACCGAGCCCCACCATGATTCCGCTCTTGGTGGGCAGGCCCGCCGCGGCCGACCGCGTCAGCAGTTCGAGCGTGCGCTCGTACTGGGCGCCGGGTCGCACCTGCCGGTAGAGCCGCGGCACCGTCTCGGTGTTGTGGTTGAGCACGTCGGGCCCAGCGTCGATGACCTGACTCAGGGCGTCCCAGTTGCCGCGGAAGTCGGGGATGAGCACCTCCACCCGGGTCCCCGGAACCCGTTCGCGGAGAGCCGCGATGACGGCCGCGAAGTGCCCGGCGCCACCGTCGGGCCGGTCGTCGCGCGCCACGGCGGTCACCACCACGTAGCGCAGGCCCATGGCGGCCACGGCATCGGCAAGGCGACCGGGCTCCGCCGGATCGGGCGGCAGCATGGGCTTCCCTGTTGCCACGTCGCAGAAGCGGCAGCCACGCGTACAGGTGTCGCCGGAGATCATGAAGGTGGCCGTGCCACGGGTCCAGCAGCGCTGGATGTTGGGGCACGAGGCCTCCTCGCAGACGGTCACCAGGCTCTCCTGGCGCATGAGCGATTTCAGGTGAACGTAGCCCGGCCCGAACGACCCCTTCTCCACGACCCAGCGCGGCAGGCGACCGCCGTCCACTAGTTGGCGCAACTCATCCGGCGCCACATCGACCACGTCGAGCGCGTCCACGGGCCCGGGTCCCACGAGAACGTCGCCAACCACCACATCGGGCACGGCACCACGGTCGTGGGCGGCGCGTACGCGGGCTAAGAGGTCGTCAGTCGGGGGAGTGTCCACGCGGAACGCCCGCTGCCCGGTCACCGGGAGCGCGCCCGGGGGCATCCCGTACTCGGAGCTGTCCACATCGAACGCCCGGTGCCCCACCACCACGGCGCCTCCGTCATCGCCGTCGACGGGTGGGCTGTCCACGCGGAACGGCCGCTGCCCCACCACCGTCTCCTCGGTATCCCCACTCACGCCCCTGAGGCTAGCCCAGCCCGCGATGTCCGGGCGGGCATCGGGTAGCGTGCCCGCCCATGGTCCTGTCCGATCGAACGATCCGCGAGGAGATCGCCGCCGGGCGCCTCGTCATCGACCCGTTCGACGACGCGCTCGTCCAGCCCTCGTCAATCGACTTGCGCGTGTCCGGGGATTTCCGGGTGTTTCGCAATCACACTCAAGAGGTCATCGACCCGCGCGAGCCCGACGGCAACCTCACCGAACTGGTCACGGTCACCGACGAGCAGCCCTTCGTGCTGCACCCCGGCGAGTTCGTGCTCGGGTCCACTCTGGAGCGGGTGGGGATCCCCGACAATCTGGTGGCCCGGCTGGAGGGCAAGTCGAGCCTCGGTCGCCTAGGTCTGCTCATTCACTCGACGGCGGGCTACATCGACCCGGGCTTCGAGGGCACCATCACCCTCGAGTTCTCGAACGTGGCGACCCTTCCCATTCTCATCCGCCCGGGCATGCGTATCGGGCAGATTTCGTTCCTCCAGATGACCACCCCGGTGGATACACCGTACCGTGGCAAGTATCAGGGGCAGGCCGGTCCGACCTCGAGCCGCTCGCACCGCGACTTCGCGCCCTAGTACCGCCGTCGGATCCGGCGACCGCCGTAACGCCGATCGGCGGTGAGCCCGCCGACGATGGCGGCGAGCAACGACACCGCCGCGATCAGGAGTGACACGCGGTCGGTGCCCGGGGCGAACTCGGGCTCGGTGGGTCCACCCGCCGCGTTGACCACGACGAGGACCAGGTCGATGACGGCCCAGAGCAGCCAGCCCGTCACCCATGCTGCGGTCGCGTTGAACACCCGGTGGTCGAGAGTGCGCACCCCTGCGAGAAATCCCACGATGATGAACGCCACGATGATGATGAGCGCGTGCATCCACAGGGTCGCACCGGCCGATGCCGCGAGGGCGATCGTGCCGACCAAACCACCCCACCCCACGGCCATGGGCTCCAACTTTATGTCACCACCCCCTCACCAATCGCCTCCGGACAGACCCATGCTAACGTCGAACCGATCGGTTGCCCCTCCGGGGACCGCACGACGACGAGGTTTCCCATGCCCTTCGGCATTGGCCCGCTCGAACTCATCATCATCTTGGCCATCATCCTGCTGGCCTTCGGTGCCAAGCGCCTGCCCGAGATCGGCAGGAGTCTCGGTGGCGGCATGCGTGAGTTCAAGAAGGGCGTGATGGGCGAGAAGTCCGACCCGGACGAGCAGGTGACGGCCTCCGTGGCATCCGACCCGGCGCTGCCCGCCAAGACCGACGAGACGACCCCCGCCGCCTAGCGCGACCGGGTCCGCTCTCCTCCGGGCGGCTTGGATCGTCCCGGTCCTCGCTCCGCCCATCCGTGGCGGCGAGGTGCTCATACGCGACGGCGTCATCGTCGCCGTCGGTTCGCCGCTGCCACCGGAGCAGGTGGTGGGCGTGCGGGTCATCGACCTCGGCGACCTCATCCTCTCACCCGGGTTCGTCGACGCCCACTGCCACCTGGAGTGGGGCCTCATGGACGGCCTCGTCCCCGACGCCCCGTTCGGCGACTGGTTCGGGAGCTTCGTGCATCGGACCCTGCGGGTGACCCCGCGGGTGCGGGAGCGATCGGCACGCTGGGCGGCCATGACCGCGCTCCGTAACGGCACCACCACGCTCGCCGACTCCGGGCCGTCCGGTTTCGGGGTGGCCGCGGTGGGGGCCACGGGCATCCGCGGAGTGGTGCACCTCGAGATCTTCGGGCGCGAGCGGGGCCGGGAGGCCCGTGAGAAGGTCAAGACGCACGCCGAGGCCGTTCTGGCGGCCCGCGACATCGCCGGGCACCGCGTGGAGGTGGGCGTGTCGCCCCACGCGCCCTACACCGTGGGCCCGCACCTGTGGTACGCCGTGCTCGAGAACGACGTGCTCGGCGACGCCGCCCTCGCGACCCACATCGCCGAGTCGCCCGACGAGGTGCAACTGCTCGACCAGCAGACTGGTCGTCTGGTGGACGCCATCCGCTCTCTTGAACGCGTGCCCGCGCGGTGGGATGGCGGCGGTCCAGGCGTGGTGTCGCGCCTCGCGGCGGCCGAGGTGCTGCGCGAGGGGCTGCTGGCCGCCCACTGCGTGCAGGTGAACCGTGAGGACGCGCTCATGCTCGCCCAGTTGGGCGTACGGATGGTCCACTGCCCCACGTCCAACGCGCGTCTGCTCTCGGGGGACTCCCCGATCGAACTCCTCACCGCGTGCGGTGTAACTGTGGGCCTCGGTACCGACAGCCCCGCGAGCGCCGGCGCCTTCGACATGGCCGCCGAGGCGCGGGCCGCGTATCAGGCTGCCCTCCGGCGTGGCGCGCGCCCGGGGGCCGCCGACATGCTGGCGATGGCCACCATCGGATCGGCGCGCGCGCTGGGCATCGACGACGACGTCGGGGCCATCACCCCCGGCCGCCGCGCCGACCTCATCGCCACCCGGGCCGGTCACGGAGTTGACGTGGCACTCGACCCCGTGGCCTCGGTGCTGGATGCCCGGTCCCGCGTGGTCGTCGCGTGGGTGGACGGTGAGGTGGTGCTCGACGGCGGGTTCCCCCGGCGTCTCGATCCCGAGGGAATCGAACGTGACGCCCGCGTGGCGCGAGATGAGATGGCGACACCACCCACCGAGCAGTGAAGTCCCCTCTGGTAGCGTCGTCGCGTGCTTTTCGACGAGAAGCGGAACAAGATACTGGTGCGGGTCATCGCCATCATCGCGATCACCGCGTTCGCCGGCTTCGGCCTCGTTGCGGGCGGCCTCGCCATGGGTGATGGCTGCTCCGCGTCGCCCGTTGAGCAGGCCGTGGCGGACGCCGAGTCCGTCCTCGTCGATGCCCAGCACGCGGAGGACGCCGCCAGCAAGACCGTTCTGGCCGCGCCGGACCGCGCGGCGGCCGTGATGGATCTCATTGAGGCCAAGAAAGACATCGCTAAGGCGCAGGCCAATCTCGCGCAGGCCCGCGCGGCGCTCGACCCGAACGACCCCGAAGCCATCACCGCCGCTCAGGCGGCAGTGACCGGGGATCCCGACGACTTCGACCTGGTGCTCAACCTCGCCACCATCGCCACCGGGCAGAACAACCCCTCCGTCGTTCTACCGGCGCTGGCGGCCTACACGGCGAGGCACCCCGACGACGCGCAGGCCTTCGCCTACTGGGGCCAACTCGCCGAGCAGGCAGGCCAACTACAGCAAGCCATCCTCGCGTACCAGCGGTTCCTCGAACTGGCACCCGACGACACCATCGCGCCGGACATCCGCACCCACCTCAACGAGATGGTTGAGGCGCAGACGACCACCAACTGAGGCCCCAGATCACCGAGACGTGCGGTGCCACGCCGTGCGTGTGCAGGCGTAGACGGCCACCACCTGAGGCCCCGGACCACCCCTTGTCGGCGGCCTTGAGCCAGAGACCAACGGCGCAAACGACCACGAACTGACGCCCCGAACCACCACGGTGCCGCTGCTAGGCTCCCTCCGGGGCCGTTAGCTCAGCTGGTAGAGCAGGGGACTCTTAATCCCAAGGTCGAAGGTTCGATCCCTTCACGGCCCATGCCCACTTCCCCCGGCTCCGGTTTCGGAGTGATCTCGCCCATCGCCTCGTGCGGCGGTAATCCACTCGGCACGAACCGATTGGGCTGCGGTGCTTCGCCCCTCGTGGCCACTCGCCCAACATGCGGATGGGAATGCCCCCCCGGACGCACGGAGAGATGTTCGAGGCCGCAGGGTCTCGTGCACGCGGCTACGACGTGGCACCGGTGGTGAGTCCACGCCGTGTCCTCGCTACTGGTGGCGTCACAACGGGGGCCTCCATCGGAGGGTCTGTCAGGCGCATCTGCGTTGGTCTCGGCGCCGGACACGGTCATGGGGCATTTCGCACCCGACCCTTCGCCCCGGAGCGAGTTGGCCTACCCACAGACGTTGTGAACGCTGCAGGGAGGGCGTCGGTCCGAGGCATGGGAGAGCCGCGGGCATCCACTGTGGAGGGTCGAACCGTGCGCTGGCGGACGCCACACGGTGAGGAACTCCTGTGTAACGAGTGACGCGAGAGAGGCATATTTACCCGGTCAGCGCGTATTTCCGCGCTGGTTACCCATCGTAATGGGATGAAATACGACCCGAGGGCAGCGGGACATGGCTATGGTGGCCGTCCGATTGACAACAGGGTCCGCGTGCGGACGGTGGCTCCGCAGGTGGTGCCGCTCTCCGCGTCGTGGTCAGATCACCGGCTTGATTCCGGTGGATGACCACCGGACTGACACCGCGACAGGGAGTAACCCCCTGCTGCAGCGCATCGCCATCGCCGCTGGAATCGCCGTCCTCCTCGGAGGGACGCTGATCGCTGGTGCAGCGATGGGGTCGATGCCCCGGGGAATACCCGGCCTCTACGTGTCGGCGTCACCCGGTGCCAAGGTGGGCATGGCAGTCACCCCGCAGAGCCCGAGGGGCCCGACGGCGACACCCCGGCGCAAACCCACCCGGGTGACGTTGTCCTCGGCGTACGACGCTTCGGCCGGTGGCAACGCCTGTTCGGGGTTTCCGCAGACGCGTAAGGGCGACCTGACGATGGCCACTGATCTGGTGCCCTGCGGCGCCAGGATTCGCATCTTCCTGATGGACGGCTCAAAGTCCGTCGTCGTCCAGCGCCGCGACTGGGGTCCGTTGAAGGGCGGGCGCCAGGTCGATTTGAACCTTGGCGCGGTGGTGGCACTCGGCTATTCGTCGCTGTACCAGTTTGGCGTTCGCCAGG
Organism: Thermoleophilia bacterium; assembly: GCA_009694365.1. GTDB lineage: Bacteria > Actinomycetota > Thermoleophilia > Miltoncostaeales > Miltoncostaeaceae > SYFI01. The sequence goes on from SHVE01000001.1 coordinate 58,168, forward strand.
TGCGGTGGGAGCCCGTCGCGGCCCCTCGGCGCTTACGCTCCGCCCGGTCGGCGAGCGCCGCCCGCTAACCCCCAAGCTTGCAGCCCCCCGGAGGCAGGTGGCTGGCGGAGTGCATGAGTGTCTGTGGGCGGGAGTCTGGTGATGGCGGGTACCGGATGGCCCTCGGTCGGTGCCGGGCCTCATCGCTCCGCGACGATGAACGCATGCCGTTCCGTTGCCGGGTATACGACGAACCGGTCCCGGTCAGTCCACCGCGAGCGGCGGCGGGGTGATGCGACGGGGAGCGAGTAGCGCGATCAGGCTTCCGACAAAGAGCACCAGCGCACCCACCAGCACGGCGGGGTTGAGGCCCGCCACAAACGTCTGGCCGCTGGCGTAGGAGCCCGACCCGGTGAAGATGGCGGTCATCACCGCGATGCCGAGCGCGCCACTCACCTCGCGCACGGTATTATTGGTGCCCGAGGTCTTGGCGATGTCCTGGTCGCGTACGGACCCCACCACCATGTTGGCCACTGGCGCGAACACCAGCGCCATCCCGAAGCCGGCGAGGGTGAACGCCAGAGCCAGCGGCAGGTAGTCGATCGCGGGGCTGATGACGAGGCCCATCCACACGAACGAGAGGGCCATGCAGAGGAGACCCGCGGCCATGAGCGGGCGGGCACCGACGCGGTCACTCATCGCACCGGCGAGCGGGGCGATGAACATGGGCATGATCGTCCAGGGGAGCACCTTGAGACCCGCCTCAAACGCGCTATCGCCTTGGACGGTCTGCAGGAACTGGGCGAGGAAGAAGACCGCTCCGAACATGCCGAAGTAGAGGCACCCCGAGACGGCGTTGGCGACGGCGACTCCGCGGATGCGGAGCAGTCGGAGCGGCAACATCGGGAACGTGGCCCGGGACTCCCACCAGACGAACACGGCGAGGAAGGCCAGACCCGCGATGAGGGTGGTGAGGATCTCGGGGGATGTCCACCCGGCCTCATTGCCACGCACGATGCCGTACACCAGCCCGAACAGGCCCACGGCCACGAACACCAGGCCGGGGAGGTCGAGGTGGGTGTCGGGCCCGAACGACTCCCGAAGTTTCGCCATCGCGACCGGTGCTGCGATGAGACCGATGGGCACGTTGATCCAGAAGATCCAATGCTACGAGATGCCGTCCACCAGCGCTCCGCCCACCAGTGGTCCGACGGCGACGGCCAGGTCGCTGTTGCCCGACCAGATGTCGATGGCAAATCTGCGCTTGCCCGGTGGGAACGCGTCGGCGCGCAGGGTGAGGGAGAGCGGCATGACGGCGGCCGCACCCAGCCCCTAGAGCGCGCGAAAGGCGATGAGCCACTCAATGTTGGGGGCGAGCGCTGCCCCGGCGGACGCCAGGGCGAAGATCGTCATCCCGATGGCGAAGACCCTGCGCCGCCCGAACCGGTCACCCAGCGCGGCGCCCGTGAGCAGCAGTGCAGTGAACGCCAGGGTGTAGGCGTTGACCACCCACCCGAGCGCGGCGACGGACGTGTCGAGTTCGCGGCGGATGCTCGGCAGCGCGGTGGTGACCACGAGATTGTCGAGCACCACCATGAACAGCGCGATGCCGGTGATGACAAGCGCCCAGATGCGTCTCCGTCGTGACGCGGGCGTCGGTGAGTCGGTGGTGTGGGGGTCGGCAGGCATGCGGGGCACTGTCGGCACTGCCCGATAACCTCAGGGCCGGTGACGATGGGAGCCCCATGCATGACGGCAGGGGATCGTTGGGTGGTGATTCTGGACGCAGTGGTCCTGAGGCCCATCCACACGGGGTGCGCGGCCACCGACTCAATCGCGTCGGTGCCGCACAGACTTGACCCCGTCGTCGGTCATCCGAATGGCCGGCACGACGGTGGCCGCGAATCCGTTGGGTACTCGCGCGTTCGTGGCAGGGGGGATGCCTGCGTTGCCCGGTGTGGACCAGCGCCGCGCCTCCGACGGGTTGTAGTGTCGCCGCCGACCTCACGGACGGTAGATGCGTGTGGGCCACCAACGTCCCCGACACCGGTCGGGGCGAATCCCGACGGAGGAATGACATGGCCGATAGAGCACACATCGCGATGAAGGCGAACGGTCCCGCCGTGGTGAGTGGTGAGTTCACCATCACTGGTGCGGATGGAGAGATCCTCACCGACCTCAACCCGATTGTGGCGATCTGCCGCTGTGGCCAGAGTGCGAACAAGCCATTCTGCGACGGTACGCACTCGCAGGTGGGGTGGCAGTCGAACGACTAGATGGGCCAGCGGGTGTCGGGTGCCCACGGTGAGGTGGGCGACGCCGCAGCCGCCTGTGGCGGCCAGTGTGACCGCCACAGGCGGCGTGCGAAGATCCGCCGCAGTCTTCCGGTGGAGCACGCCCCTCACGGCCGATGCACCGGTGGGGGTGCCAGTCGGAAATCGCATCCCCTGGACTCCGTAAGGACCTGGTCGTCGGTGACGGGGTCGTGGTGGTCTCCGTGCGGGTTGGTGAGCATTTGGGCCCGGCGGTACACCGGGGGGCGGGGGATCGGTGGTGGTCGGCGCACGCGTGATCGGCCGGTTGCCGGACGGGCGCGGGTAAGGTGCCCGCATGGCAACTCGACGTACTTTCGGCAGCACCGACCTTGAGGTCTCGCCCGTGTGCCTCGGCGGCAACGTGTTCGGGTGGACCTGTGACGAGGCGGCCTCGTTCGCGGTGCTCGATGCGTACGTCGCAGCCGGCGGTAACTTTATCGACACCGCCACCGTGTACTCCACGTGGGTACCGGGCAACGTTGGTGGCGAGTCCGAGGCGATCATCGGCCGGTGGCTCGCCGCCCTCGGCAATCGCGACCAGGTGGTCATCGCCACCAAGGTGGGCTTCCCCGGCGACCCCCACATGCGCGGCGGTATGGACCGCGAGAACATTCGCGCCGGCATCGAGGGTTCGCTCTCCCGCCTCGGCATCGAGACCGTGGACCTCTACTACGCGCACAAGGATGATCCGAGCACGCCGCTCGAGGAGACGATGACCGAACTCGATGCTCTGGTGGATGAGGGCAAGGTGCGGTATCTCGCGGCGTCCAACTATTCGGCCGGACGGCTGGCCGAGGCGCTTGCTGTGAGCGACCAGCACGGGCTCGAGCGCTTTCAGGGCTTTCAGCCCCACTTCAACCTGCTCGAGCGGGCCGACTATGAGGGCGACGCCGAGGCGGTCTGTGTTGCCGAGGGGTTGGGCGTGGCCCCGTACTTCACGCTCGCCCGCGGGTTTCTCACCGGTAAGTACCGGCCGGGGCAGGACCTGCCCACCACGCCGCGTGCGGCCGGCATCTCCCGGGAGTATCTCAACGATCGCGGGTGGGCCATGCTCGCCGCCGTGGACGACGTGGCCGCGGCCCACGGGTGCACGCCCGCCCAGGTGTCCCTGGCGTGGCTCATGCGCTATCCGGGCGTGGTGAGCCCGGTGGCCAGCGCGACGTCACCCGATCAACTGAGGGACATCATGGGCGCCATCGACCTCGCCCTCACCGATGAGGAGTTCGCGGTACTCAGCGCCACGGGGCGGTGATTCCCGACCTCGTCGGACGGTCGCGTTCCGTCGTGGGGAGGGCGCTGGCTGGGCCTTCTCCCTGCGGTCGGCAGGCGTGGCGGGCGGTCGCGTCCGGGTGTTCGGGGACCACCGGCCGAGCGAGTGGTCGGTCCGTATCGGGTCCGATGCGCGTCATCTGATCGCTCGGGCGTTGACGGGGCTCTCGGAGTCATGTACCAATCCCCAGTCTTCCGGCATGGGGTGCTCTCTGATACCCGCCGGAACTGTGTGTGACGCGTCTATGCCCCACCGCCCGACATCCATCCCGACAACTCACCATGGCGAGGTACTCGCCGTGCGAATCCCGGTGTCGCGCGCCTAGCGGCGCGACCGGGTAGCGGGACCGATCGGAGACCACGATGGCTGACACCGACACGCGACGCATTGTCATTGGTGTGCCTCGTGAGGAGCGGGCCGGCGAGAGCCGGGTCGCGCTCTCACCCACGGCGCTGCCCCAGTTGACCAAGGCGGGCTTTGATGTGGTCGTGGAGTCCGGGGCCGGTGACGCCGCCGGATACCCCGACTCCACCTTCACCGACCGTGGGGCCCGCATCGGAACCCGCGACGACGTGTTCGCGGCCGACGTGGTGGTCCAGGTCAACGTCCTTGGCGGCGATCCCGCGAGCACCGACCTCGCCCGGGTACGGCCGGGTCAGGTTGTGGTGGGGGCCGTGGCGCCGTTCGCCCGTCCCGAACTGGTGAAGGCGCTCGCCGGTACTGGCGTCACGCTGTACGCGCTGGAGCTCGTTCCGCGCAGCACCCGTGCCCAGTCGATGGACATCCTGTCCTCCCAGGCCGCGGTGGCGGGGTACAAGGCCGTGCTCCTCGCCGCCAACGAACTCCCCAAGATGTTCCCGTTGCTCACGACGGCGGCGGGGACCATCGCCCCGGCCAAGGTTTTCATCGTCGGTGCGGGCGTTGCCGGACTGGCGGCGATCGCCAACGCACGTCGGCTCGGTGCCCTCGTTGAGGCGTACGACGTGCGCCCGGCCGCCCGCGAGGAGGTTGAGAGCCTCGGCGCCCGGTTCGTGGAGCTTCCGTTGGAGACCGGTCAGGATGGCGGTTCCGGTGGGTATGCCACTGCGCTCTCCGCCGAAATGATCACGAGGCAGCAGGAGCTCATGGCCAAGACGGTCGCCGCCAGCGATGTCATCATCACGACCGCGCAGGTTCAGGGCACCCGGGCCCCCGAGATCATCACCACCGCGATGATCAGGGGTATGGCCGCCGGATCCGTGGTGGTGGACCTCGCTGCCGAGCAGGGCGGCAACTGTGAGCCCACCGTGGCCGGTGAGACCGTTCTCGTGGACGGTGTCAAGGTCATCGGTGCGGTCAATCTGCCCGGTGAGATCCCCGTCCACGCAAGCCAACTGTTCGGAAAGAACGTGGCAAACTTCCTCAGCCTCATGGTGGTCGATGGGAAGCTCGACATCGATGTGGATGACGACGTCATCCGGCAGAGCGTCGTCGCCCGGGGCGGCGACGTGGTGAACAATCGCGTGCGCGAGGCTCTGGGTCTCGTGCCGCTTCCGGACCCGGAGCCCGAGGTACCGGACCCCGCGCCCGAATCCCCATTCGCTGAGGAGACTGCGAAGTGAACGTCAGTACCGAGTTCATCATCACGGGGCTCTTCGTGTTCGCCCTCGCGGGCTTTCTGGGCTTCGAGACCATTCGCCGGGTGCCGCGTCTGCTGCACACGCCGCTCATGGCCCTCACCAACGCACTGTCGGCTGTCTCGCTCGTCGGGTCGCTGGTGGTGCTGGGTCGTCAGTACTCCGCCTACGCGACCATCCTCGGCTTCGTTGCCGTGGTCGCGTCCACCATCAACGTGGTGGGCGGGTTTCTGATCACCGACAAGATGCTCCGGATGTTCAAGCCGCGGAAAAAGACACCGGAGACGGCTGACCTCGAGGCCGAGTCCGCATCGTGAGTGAGACCCTTACGCACTTCCTCGACCCGGACAGCGCTCGCGCCGTGCTGATCGGCGTCCTCTACTTGGTCGGTGCCATCGGGTTCGTGCTGTCGCTCAAGTGGATGGCCGATGCGAAGACCGCGCGTCGGGGGATCTTCGCCGGAGAGATCGGCTTCGTGCTCGCGATCGTCGGCACGCTGTTGATGCCCGGAATCACCAGCACCGGCTACATCTATATCGCGGTGGCTCTGCTCATCGGTGCCGCCATCGGGGTTCCGCTCGGCCTTTTGGTACCCATGACTGCGATGCCACAGCGCATTGCGCTGTCGCACGCGTTCGGTGCCCTCGCCGCGGGCCTCGTGGGTATCGTCGAGTACTTCAACGGGCAGCCCGATATCGGCCCCTTCGTTATGGCCGTGCTCGGTATCGAAATCGTGTTGGGGTGTCTGGTGTTTACGGGCTCCCTCATGGCCGCCGGCAAGCTCCAGGAGATCCTTCCGCAGCGCCCCTTCGTCTTCCGCGGGCAGATCTGGTTCAACTTCGCGGTGCTCGGTATGGCCCTCGCGTTCATCGTCGCCCTGGTCGTCAACCCGTCGCTCTCGTGGGCCGTGCCGGTCATCATCCTGCTCGGCCTGTTGTTCGGGGTGCTTCTCATCATTCCGATCGGTGGCGCCGACATGCCCACCGTGATCGCACTGCTCAACGCGTACGCCGGTATCTCGGCCGCCCTGCTGGGCTTCGTGCTGTCCAACAACCTGCTCATCGTGGCGGGCGCGCTCGACGGGATGTCGGGTCTCATCCTGGCCATCGTGATGTGCCGCGCGATGAACCGCTCCTTCACCAACGTGCTGTTCGGGGCGTTCGGCCAACTCGACGAGTCGGTCGGGGAACACGGCGAGATGGGTTCCATCCGCACCGCCTCCTTCGACGAGGCGGGTGAGATCCTCAAGAACTCGCGCCTCGTGGTCATCGTCCCGGGGTACGGAATGGCCGTCGCCCAGGCGCAGCACAAGGTGCGTGAGTTCGCCGACACCCTCGCGGCGGAGGGTGTTGAGGTGAAGTACGCCATCCATCCGGTTGCTGGTCGCATGCCGGGCCACATGAACGTGCTGCTGGCCGAGGCGCAGGTGCCGTACGAGCAACTGCTGGACATGGAGGAGATCAACCCCGAGTTCCCACAGGTGGATGTGGTGCTCGTGCTCGGGGCGAACGACGTGGTCAATCCGTCGGCCCGCCACCTCAAGAGCAGCCCCATCTACGGCATGCCGATTCTCGACGTGGACAAGGCTGCCTGCGTCATTGTGGTCAAGCGCTCCATGCGCCCGGGCTTCGCCGGTGTCGAGAACGAACTGTTCTACAACGAGAAGACGCTGATGGTCTTCGGCGACGCCAAGGACGTGATGAGCGAACTCATCACGGAGGTTTCGGGCAAGCGGAACTCCATCAGCGTCTGATCCACGCCCCCCGGGTTCACCACGGTGCACAGCGCGCCGTGGTGAACCGTGAAGGTCCCCCCGGTGTCTGACACTTAACAAGTGGACACCCGTGCGCTCCCGCCGCGGTGGGCGTCATGATGGAGGCGTGCAGATTCCTCCGGCCCCGGCCTATCCCATCGCGACCGATTCCGTGACAGTGGAGATCCGGGCCGATCGCGACCACGTTGGTGGGCGCCTCCTGTTGATGGACGGGGTTGAGGCGAGTCACGTGGACCTGCTCGATCCCACCCGGATCACCTTCGAATACCTGCGCCACCTCGTGGGGATGATCGACGCGATGTTCCCGACCGACGACGCACTGGACGTGCTCCAGATCGGCGGCGGACCGTGCACGCTCGCCCGGTACCTCACTACGACGCGCCGACGCGCGCGGGTGCGGGTGGTTGAGCGCGATGAGGGCATCGTGGAGGTGTCGCGCACGCACCTGATGCTCGACGAGGTGCCGCGACTCGACGTGGTGATCGGTGACGGCCGCGAGATCATTGCCGGGCTTCCCGGCGACGCACTCGACCTCGTGGTCGTCGATGCGTTCGTCGGGCTCTTGGCTCCGCATCGCCTGTCAACCGCCGAGTTCGTGATCGAGGTACGTCGGGTACTACGCCCGGGTGGCCTCTACGCGATGAATCTGATCGACGTGGCGCCACTCGAGCTGGCGTCGGCCATGGTGGCGGGGATGCGCGTCGAATTTCCCGAGGTGGCGCTCATCGCGGATCCGGCGGTGCTGGCGCATCGCACGTCGGGGAACCTCGTGGTGCTGGCATCCGACCGTCCGCTGCCTCCCGAGGCGATGGGCCGTGCCCTCACCCGTGACCCATCGGTGTGGGAGTCGCGTGCGGGGAAGGCCCTCGCGCGGATGGTCGATGGCCACGTTCCGCTGCGCGACGACGAAGCACCGACGCACTCCTTGGCCCGCCTCGCTCCGCTCTGGGGCCGGGTGAAGCAACCCGGGCGCTAGGGCGTTCTCAACTCGGTCGGCTGGCGGCGAACAATTCGGACAGACCCACGAGCCGAAGGTCTGTGCGCTTCATGCCGTGGATCATGGCCGGCATGGCTGCCGCCGTGTTGGGTGTGTGGTGTGCATGAGGACGATGGAGCCCCTACGGGCTCCCCCGATGGCACGGTGGGTGATGACCGTGCTGCTCGGACCCCACCCGTCGTTGGTGTCGACGTTCCACCGGACGACGTAGCGTTATCCGGTAGATCGTGGCGGAGCGGTGGGATCGGGCGCGCGTGGTGGTGACGAAGCGGGGACCTCTGGTGCGCGCGTGGGCTCGCGACGCGGCCATACCAGCGCGAGGACGACAACAAGGACGACGTCCCTGAGCACCAGAAGGGCCATCTCCGACTGCTGGAGTGCCACGAGCTCCCAGTACCGCCGTGGGAAGTACGCCTGCGTGGCGAGGAGGGCGAGCACGCCCACGCCCGCCGCACTCCATCCCATACGGCCGCGAATGAGGAGCACGCCGGGAAGGATCCACACGAGGAACTGCGGCGAAAGTACCTTGCCAGCCACGAGCAATGCGAGGGTGGTGGCGGCGACCGCCGCCACGAAGATGGCGGAGTCGGCCCGCGGCGGCTCACTGGCGATCAGGCGTAGCACGGTGAACGCGATTGCCACGATCAGGACCACGAGGAGCACGGTCGAGATGAGCGCGATCAGATCGGGCGCACTCCCCCCCAAGCCCTGCGACCCGAACGACGTTTGCACGGCGAGCGGTACGCCCGCGAGCAGTCGCATCGACATGAGGTAGGCGGCCCCGGTGGCCTCGAGTTGCAACGGGCGGTCGAGGTGGTACGCGATGCTCGACCAGAGCCCCGATGGCGCAGCGATGGCCAGGGGGATGATGACCACGGCCAGCACCCCCAGCCCCATGAGCGCACTCCGGACGGCGTTGGGCACCCCGTGGCGTCGCACGTGCACGATCACGAGCACGGGGATGAACGCGAGGGGCACCACCTTCACTAGGACCGCGAGCGCCAGCAGCACCCAGGCCGTCGTCATTCGGTCGGTGACCACCGCCCACACCATCCACGCGATGAGGGCGACCAGTACGAGGTCGAAGCGGCTTTCCACCAGTCCGCCAAGAAGGATGGGGCAGAGCGCCACCACACCCCCGGCAACCATCTGGCGCGGCGGCGAGAGTCCGAGTTCGCGGGCCGTGAGAGTCGCAGGAATCACTGTGAGCACGAGCGCGATGAGCATGAGGAACGAGAACGCTGTCGAGTACGCGCCGGGCATCACTCCCGCCACCCAGAAGACGACCGCCGCGAGCGGCGGGTACTCCAGCGCGAAGTCGCGGTAGGGGATTTCCCCGTCGGCCATCTGGCGGAACGCGCCCTCGTACGTGGCGATGTCCGAGATCTGGGTCACGCTTGATGTGAGCCACTGAAGCGGCCCCACCCACACGAGCACGGCCACCACCGCGAGGATCGCGGGGAGCCACCTCACGACGCGCGGGCGCATGGTCATCACGCGACCGTCCCGGCATCGCCCCGACGGCGACGTATCGACCACCACCCGCGACGCGGACCCGGGGGATCCGAATCGGGAGTGGGAGCGGGATCGGGCCACTCCGGTATGACCACCAGCAGCACCAGCGGCAGGAACCATGGGATGTACAGGTAGAACCAGTGGGTCATCACCAACTCGAAGCCGATGACGAGCGCGGCGCCGATCGCCGCCCACTGCACGATGTCCAGACGTCGTGGCCACCACAGAACCACCAGTGCCGCCAGTATCACTAGGGCTGCGATTCCGAGATGCACGGGCCGGAGCCACTCGTGCTGGCCCCAGATGGAGAAGGGCGAGTCGCGGCCGATCTGGTATCCCACCGTGCGCGACCAAAAGGCCGTGATCCCGTCGAGGCCGTCCAGCACCAGCACCCAGCCCGTGAGCAGGGCCGCGGTGACGAGGCCCCCGATGTACGCGCACAGCCGTCGTCGCCTGCCACTCCGGTGTGTGCGGGGGAACGGATGGCGGGCCCACAGGGGCACCAGCAGCACGGGCACGATCTTGGTCGCCACTCCCAATCCGATCATCAGGCCGCGCCCCATCGGCCGTGCCGCCAGTACCAGCCCCCACGCGATGCACGCGGCGATGAGCGCATCGTTGGAGTTGCTCGACAGCGTGAACGCGGTGAACGGGAACGCCGCCCACGCGATACCGAGCGTGAGTCCCATCCGTTTGCCCGCCAGACGCCACCCCAGCACGATCAGGGCCAGAAGGGCGAGGCCGTCGAACAGCACGGCGGCGCCGTGTGCGGCGGGCAGGGAGTCCCACGTCCCCGTGTACGGCGCGGCCAGCTCAAAGGGGACGTACAGCGCGTAGGAGAGGGGCCCATAGGTGTCGCACTGGCCACAGCTCTCGGGGAAGTTCCCGTACGGGGTCTCGCCGTGCTGGATGAGGTCGGCACCAATGACCCCCGCATACCCCACGTCGATCACGTTGCTGTCGAGGCCGTTGAGCCCCCAACGAAGCGCCAGGAGGAGGATGAGCACGGTGACCAGTAACCACGTGGGCATCCACCCGGGCAGGCCCGGTGCCCGCAGGGCCCGCGCACGAGCGGTGGTGGCATCCGGGGTACCCACCCCCGGTGCGCCCCCGCGGGCCACCGATCGTCGCAGACGTGCCCGCCGCACGGTGATCCACACCATGCGACCCAGCAGGTAGATGAGCGGCGGATACTGCAGCGGCACCGACGTGGCGATCTCGCCTTGGTTAAACCACGCCCACGACGCCGTGAACGACAGCAGCGTGAGGAGGTCGAGCGTGCGCCACGACCACATGCTGCGCGGCCGTGTGACGGGCAGCAGCACAAGGAGGAACACGACGCACAGCGGGATCCAGATGCGCCACCGGTTGACCGCGCGCCCAAACGCACCCTCGGACCCCCGGGCCATCATCCACGCCACCTGTGGCCCCACGCGGATCTCGGCGACGTTCCCCTCCGCGTCGCCCACGTACACCTCGGCCTCCACGACTTCCGTCGTTGTCGGGCCGCCGATAAACGACACCTTCCAGCGCTTGTCTTTCGTCTCGAGTTCCGCAGTCGTGCGGGTGATGGCGTGGTCTGAGAGCCAGTCCTGCATCTTCGGATCGGCCGTCGCGATCGCGATCGCCTCGTCGTGGCCCAGCGTGGGGGAGTACTTAGGGACTCCTGCCGCCTGTGCGGCGACCTTGGCGTGGAGGTCGGCCGCCCCCTGCGCGACACCGGCCAAGATTCCGTTCACGGCCGCCATCGCCTCCGAGGGCGTGGTCACGGCCAGTCCGGCCAATTGCTGCGCGGATGCGCCCGAGGGCAGCGCGATCGCGAGGGCGCAGAGCAGTGCTGCGCCAAACCGGGGGTTCACGACCTCCCTCGGATGCCTACCGGAAGGACCAGCGGCGGCTCAAAAGATAACTCAGCGGTGTCACGAGGACGATCGCGCTGGCCTGAGCCACCATCGCAGTCAGACCGGTCTCCACCAGCAGGTGGAGGATGATCAGGTTCCCCCCGAGTGCCGCCAAGCACACCAGCAGATAGCGCACTCCCTGCTCCATCACCGCATCACCCCGGGCGCGAAACGTCCAGTGGCGGTTGAGCACGAAGTTGTTGGTCCAAGCCACGGCGAAGGCGACGATCGCCGCCGGGATGTAGTGCAGTCCGGCGAGTAGTACGACGCTGAACACGGCGAGATTGACCACGTAGCCGGTGATGCCCACACCGATGAACCGCAGGAGTTGCAGCCAGTCCGCCCGCCCCGCCCGCCGAGGATCCGGGATACGGAGGAGGTCGAGCGTCGAGCGTCCGCTCGGTGATGCATCCTTGGCCGGCACGACGATCGAGGTTATCAGAGGGACTGTCGCCCCCCGGACCCACGGTCGCACCGTCGGCAGGTACGCGATCACGGGCGGCGTATCATCAGTCGTGGCCTCATCCGGCCCACCCCGATCATGAGCACACACGATGTCACCGAGAACACGGGCACCGGGAGCCATCTCCCACCCCAGACGCCGCTGGTCGGACCCGCTGACGCGACCCGATACGAGCAGCGCTTCTCCTCCCTTGCGTCGTGCACCATGTCGTCCGCCATGCGCGACCTCATGGCCATCACCGCGCGCGCCGATGTCATCTCACTCGCTGGTGGCCTGCCCGACACCGAAGCGTTTCCGCGCGCGATTTACGAGGAGGTAGCTGCCGCAATCGGTACCGACCATCTCGCCGCGGCGCTCCAGTACGGCCCCACCGAAGGCATGGTCGAACTGCGCGAACACATCGTCGACATCATGGCCCACGAGGGTGCGAAAGTCCGCGTGGAGGACGTCATGATCACCAGTGGTGGTCAGCAGGCCATCGATCTGAGTATCCGCACCTTCGTGGATCGTGGCGATGTCGTGCTGGCCGAGGGTCCCACGTACCCGGGTGCCGCCCCCTGCTTCACGGCCTACGGGGCGCATGTCCACCACGTGCCCCTCGACGACGACGGCATGCGTGTGGATCTCATGGAGGAGGCCTACACCCGGCTCGCCGCCGAGGGCCGCACACCCAAGTTGCTCTACACCATCCCCAACTTCCAGAACCCGTCCGGCGTCACCATGTCGCTCGAGCGTCGGCTTCGCCTCGTCGAGTTCGCGCACGCCCACGGGCTCCTCATCATCGAAGACAACCCGTACGGCCAGATGCGCTTCGAGGGCGAGGCATTGCCCACGCTCGTCGAACTCGACGACGGCGCCGGCTGGGTCGTCTACCTCTCCACGTTCTCCAAGATTCTCGCCCCGGGGCTTCGCGTGGGGTGGGTGGCAGCGCCTCCGCCGGTGCTGCGCAAGATGAACCTCGGGAAGCAGGCGGCCGACCTGTGCTCGTCCACGCTGTCGCAGCGTTTCACTGTGGAGTACCTCAACCGCAACGACTGGCGGGAACACGTCACGCGCCTCAACGGCATCTACCACCGGCGCCGTGACGTCATGCTCGAGACCATGGCGACGCACTTCCCGGAGTCGGCAACGTGGACCCGCCCCCGCGGTGGGCTCTTTGTGTGGGCGACCATGCCCGACTACATCAACACGAAGCACCTCCAGGCCAAGGCCCTCGAGCGCCAAGTGGCCTTCGTACCGGGGGAGGCCGCCTTCCTCGACGGCCGTGGCAAGAGTTCCATGCGACTCAACTTCTCGGGTGTCTCCGAGTCGCTCATTGTCGAAGGCATCACCCGCCTCGGCGAGGTGGCGCGCGAGTTTTGCGAACTGCACGACGCGCTCAGCCCCGGACGTCCGTGACCCGCGTCGCTGTCCTCAAGGGCGGGCACTCGCTGGAGCGCGAGGTTTCCCTGCGTTCGGGCGTCAACGTGGAGGCCGCCCTCCGCCGCCTCGGTCACGACGTCATTCCCATCGACGCCGACCAGCACCTCGTGCGCACCCTGCGTGACGAGCGGCCGGATGTCGCCTTCGTCGCGCTTCACGGACGCGGGGGCGAGGACGGCACCGTCCAGGAGTTGCTCGAGTGCCTCGGCATTCCGTACACCGGATCGGGCGTGCTGGCCAGTGAGCGCGCCATGGACAAGGTGGTGTCCAAGGCGCTCTTCCGTGCGGCGGACATCGTTACCCCGCAGTGGTACGCCTTCAGCCAGGAGGCCTTCCGCAAGTTGGGCGCGGCCGACGCGCTGGGCGACATTCAGGCGAGTCTCGGTCTGCCTCTCGTGGTCAAGCCGGCGCGCCAGGGGTCGGCGCTCGGCATCACGATGGTCCGGGACTCAAGCGAGCTTGGCGGCGCGATCCTCAACGCTCTCGCCTACGACGAGCGCGTGCTCATCGAGCGGCTCATCCCCGGGCGCGACCTCGCGGTGTCGGTGATCATGATCGAGCAACCATGGGCGCTCCCCGTGGTGGAGGCGGTACCCATCGGGCGCGAGTTCTACGACTTCGACGCGCGCTACACGCCGGGTGAGTGCGAACTGCGCGCACCCGCCGATCTGCCCGACGACATTGCGCAGGAGGCCGCTCGCGTGTCCATCGCCGCCGCCACCACGCTTGGGTGCCGCGGCGTTCCCCGCGTCGACCTCATGCTCGACGCCGACGACCGTCTGTGGGTACTCGAGGTCAACACCATCCCAGGGATGACCGACACCAGCCTCCTCCCCAAGGCCGCCGAAGCCGCGGGGATCGGCTTCGATCAGATCGTGGCCGACATGCTGGAGATGGCCACGCGGGACGGGTGACGATGACCGGCGACATCTCCGGCGCCACGCGATCACGCGTGAGTGTCGGCGGCATCGGCATGTCCGTGCAGCAGATGGGACCGGCCGACGGCATCCCGATCATCATGTGGCACGGGTTCCCGGAGATGGGGTACTCGTGGCGGTTTCAGGCGCGAGCGCTGGCGGACGCCGGCTACCGGGCCATCCTCCCCGACATGCGGGGGTACGGGGAGACCGACCGGCCGGAAGGGACCGACCAGTACGCGCTCCCCCTTCTCGTGGCCGACGTTCTCGGCCTCATGGACGCCCTCGATCTGGAGTCGGCGCATCTCGCGGGCCACGACTGGGGCGGCAGCCTCACGTGGGCCGTGTCGGCATTCGCACCTACCCGCGTGCGCTCGCTCATCATCGTCAACTCGCCACATCCGGTGGCCAGCGCCGAGTGCCGCCAGGTTCCCGAACAACAGCGTAAGTCGTGGTACATGTTGCTCTTTCAGTTCCCCGGGGTCGCCGAGGAGTGGCTGCTCATGAACGACGCGGCCAACCTCGTGGCGTTCGTGTTCGACACGGCGGCGCCCGGAACGTTCGGACCAGATGAGCGCCGCATGTTCTTAGACGCGCTCATGCGTCCCGGTGCGATGACGGCGGCGCTTGAGTACTACCGGGCCAACATCCCGCCCGAAAACTGGCTCAAGCCCCCGCCGGACCTGCCGCCGATCACTGTGCCCACCACCATCATTTGGGCCGAGGACGACGCCTACATGAGCCCGCTGCTGCTCGATCGGTCCATCACCAAAGTCACCGGCGCGCTCACCGTGGTGCGGCTGCCCGGGGTGAGTCACTGGGCGCAGCAGGAGGCCCCTGAGGCGGTGACGGCCGCGATGCTGACCCACCTCCAGGCCCATGGCTGACGCGCCGTCCGGCCACATCGCGGTGGTGCACGAGGGACTCACCGTCATCGTGACCATCGGTAACGAGGCACGCGCCAACAGCTTGGACGACGCCATGCTCTCCGCGCTGGCGCAGGCGCTGCAGCCCGCCTCCCTGGGTGACGCTCGGGCCGTGGTACTCACCGGCGCCGGTGACCGTAACTTCTCGGGGGGTGTCGATCTCATGGCGCGTGATGGCGACGCGCTCACCGATGCCGTGCGCACCGGTGAGCGGCTACTCGGACGCGTGAGTGCGGCCGTGGAGGAGTGTCCCGTTCCGGTCATTTGCGCGCTCAACGGCAACGCCTTCGGCGGCGCGCTCGAAATCGCCATGGCGGCCGACTGGCGCATCGCCGCGCGTGGTGCGCGGTTCGGAATGCCCCCGGCGCGGCTCGGCTGGGTGTACACGGCCAGTGGCATCCAGCGGTTCGTCCGCGTGGCCGGGGCCCCCGCGACGCGCGAACTCTTCCTCACCGGTCGTTCCATCGATGCGGAGCACGCCCGGCGAATCGGACTCGTCAACCGCGTGGTCGACCGGCGGGATCTCATGGATGAGGCACGCGCCGCCGCCGACGCCGTCGCGCAGGGCGGTCCCATCGCGATCGCCGGCATGCGATCGATCATCCGGGCCATGGGTGACGGGACCCCGCCGTCGGAGACGGCAGAGATTGCGGAGCGCTGGCGTCAGCGGGCCTTCGCGAGCCGCGACAT
The DNA here is from genome assembly GCA_009694365.1 of Thermoleophilia bacterium. Lineage (GTDB taxonomy): Bacteria > Actinomycetota > Thermoleophilia > Miltoncostaeales > Miltoncostaeaceae > SYFI01. The sequence continues at coordinate 73,953 of SHVE01000001.1, forward strand.
CGAGGAGGGCCTCCGGGCCTTCCGTGAGAAGCGGGACCCGTTCTTCACCGGTAGTTGATGCGGTCTGCAGGCGGGCCTCCGCGTCTGTCGTGAGAAGCGGGAGCCATCCTTCCTCGGCAGCGGATGGGATCTGCAAGTAGGGCAGCGGTGCCGGGAGAGGTGGTGCTGGGAGAGGTGGCGCCGGCCTTGACCGGTTGTCACCTCCCCCATTCCTGCACGCTGGCCGCTATCCGATGGGGCCGGCGGCGATGACGGCGGCGCTCACCATGGCCTCGTACTGCGTGAAGTTATCGCGGAAGGCCGCCGCCAGTTTCCGCGCCGTGTCGTCGAAGGCCGCGGGATCGGGCCACGTCTGCTTCGGATCGAGCAGCGCAGGGTCCACGCCCGGCACGTTGACCGGAACGTGCAGGCCGAAGATCGGGTCCTGACGCGTCTCGGCGTGGTCGAGATCACCGGCGATTGCCGCACGCACCAGCAGGCGTGTGGCCTTGATGGGCATGCGTGACCCCACCCCGTAGGCGCCGCCGGTCCAGCCGGTGTTCACCAGCCACGCGGTGGCGCCCGTCTTGTCGAGGCGCTCGCCGAGCATCTCGGCGTACACGTTCGGTCGCTGGGGCAGGAACGGTGCACCGAAGCACGTGGAGAATGTGGTCTGGGGCTCGGTGACGCCCACCTCGGTACCGGCCAGCTTCGCCGTGTATCCCGAGAGAAAGTGGAACATGGCCTGCTCGGGAGTGAGGCGGGCGATGGGCGGCAGCACGCCGAAGGCGTCGGCCGTGAGCATGACCACGGTGCTCGGGATCCCCGCGCGCTTCTCCGGAACCGATCCGGGGATTTGCGTGAGGGTGTACGCGGCACGCGTGTTCTCGGTGATCGAGTCGTCATCTAGGTCCAAGCGACGGCTCACCGGGTTCATGACGGCGTTCTCGATGACCGTGCCGAAGTGCGTGGTCGTCGCGAAGATCTCGGGCTCCGACTCCGCGGAGAGGTTGATGATCTTGGCGTAGCAACCGTTTTCGATGTTGAACACGCCATCGTCGGCCCACCCGTGCTCGTCGTCACCAATGAGCGCGCGCTCGGGGTCGGTCGAGAGGGTCGTTTTACCGGTACCGGAGAGGCCGAAGAACACGGCCACGCGGCCCTCGGAATTGACGTTGGCCGAGCAGTGCATGGAGAGCACGCCGGTCTCCGGGAGGCGGTCGTTCATGAGGGTGAAGATCGACTTCTTGATCTCACCGCCGTACCGGGTACCGCCGATGAGGATCTCACGCGTGGTCAGGTTCAGTGTGACGAACCCGGACGAGTTGGTGCCGTGCGTGGCCGGATCGGCCTGGAAGGAGGGGGAGTGCAGGATGAGCGCCTGCGGCACATGTACCGCGATCTCCTCCGGCGTGGCCGGGATGAACATGGTGCGGGCGAACAGCACGTGCCACGCCGAGTCGCTCACCAGGCGCAGCGCCAGACGGTGCTCCGGGTGCGAGCCCGCGAAGGCGTCAAGCACGAACAGTTCACGGCCGTCCGACAGGTGTGCCGCCAGATCACCCCGAAGCACATCGTTGTTGGCGGGCGCGATGGGCTGGTTGGGGCCCCACCACACCCGGTCCTCGCTCCCCGCTTCCCGCACGGTGAACTTGTCCTTGGGTGAACGCCCCGTGTTCGGGGCCGTGTTCACCAAGAAGGCGCCGCCCTCGCAGATGACGCCCTCGCCACGACGCAGCGCGTGCTCGTAGAGCTCCTCGGTCGTCGGGTTCCCGTAGACGGTACCCGCAGTCGTGACGCCATGGGCGTCGAGGCCGACCGCTCCGGTCGTTGTGCTCATCCATTCCCTCCGGTGGGGTTTCACGATGCGCCGCATCTGTGGACCCCGAGCGGCAACCTCGGAAAGGTACCGTTTCGCCGGGCCGATTACCCCGCCGACGGGAGGGCCATTCGTCCCGCTGATACCGTCGCGTCGATGCGTAGGGATGAACTCGAGGCCGTCCTCATCCAGCTGCCCGTGCTCGCCACGGTGGTGCTGGGTGCCCTGCCGGGTCCCGCCACGTGGGCCATGCGTCTCGAGCGGATCGGCCTCGATGTCATCTCCACCGGTGCCCACGTGGACCACGCCGCCGCGATCAGTGCTGCCCGGAGCGATGTCCCGCACCGTCCGCTCCTCGCCCGGGCCGGCGATCCGGCGGCCCTGGCCGCCGCTGGCGCGCGCATCATCGTTATGGACGGCATCGCCCCGTGGGGCACCTACGCACTCCACCGGACCGACGCGGCCGTGGTGCCCGTTGTCGCGGACACTCCCGCCGAGAGCGCCAACGATGTGGCCCGCGACATCCTCAGCGCTGCGCGTAGGGGCAGTGCATCGCGCCTCTGGGTGGCGGCCCCGAACATGGTGGACGTTCCCGAGGCCGTGGCGGAGGCGAAGCTCACCGCGATGGTCGAGGGGGCACGCATGGCCCGCATGTGGTTGGCCAAGCAGCAAAGCGACCCCGACTAGGCCGTATCCGCGCGGTCCGGGCGGTGATGCGCCCGGGTGGTCAGTGCCCGCCGCCGCCACGTCCCGAGGCGGTGACCGCGACATGTCCTCCCCGGCGGGATCGGCATCCGGTCGTCCCGGCGGACGTGCGGTGGTGTGGGACCCGTGAGCCCCGCATGGGCCGCGACCCGTCCCCGCCCACCGGATCAGACGGCGGCGTCGCCCTCGGGAAGACGGTTGCGGCGCCGAGCCGAGAAGTACGTGGCCTGCGGGTGGTGCATGATGATCGCTGCGGTGCTCTGCTCCGGGGTGATCTGGAACGCGCTGGTGAGCCCGACACCCATCTCGTCGGGGAACGGGCGGAGCAGCCGCATGACGTCGCCGTGCTGTTCGATGTCCGGGCAGGCGGGGTAGCCCCATGAGTAGCGCCGCCCTTGATCCGCGCCGAGGCCGAGCTCGCGTTTGATGCGCGCGTGCACCAGGTCCGCCATACCCTCGGCGGCTTCCACGGCGAGCCCGTGGGCGAAGTAGGCCTCGGAGTACTCCTCCGCGGCCTGAAGGCGGTCGAGATGGCGGGTGGCCTCTTGCCCCACGGTCACCACCTGCAGCGCGACCACATCCCGCACGCCCGACGCGACGGGGCGCAGGTAGTCGGCCAGGCAGAGCAGTCGGCCCTCGTCCTGGCGCGGGAAGTCGAAGCGCGCGGCCTCCTCACCCGACTCGGGATCGAACAGCACCACGGCGTCGCCATCGCGGCCCGCAGGGAAGTATCCGTAGGCCGCGCGCGGCACGATCCAGCCCTCGGCGATCGACGCCGCCTCCATGGCCGCTCGACGGGGTAGGAACTCCTCGGCCAGCAGACGTCCGTACTCCGCATCGTCCATGCCACGACCGCCCCACGACATCTTGTAGAGCGAGCGCTCGTCCATGCGGGCGAACATCTCCGTGGTGTCGAAGTCGTCCACCCGGCGGGGGCCCCAGAAGGGGGGCTCGGGCACGGGCGCCTCGTGGGTGACCACGGGTTCGGCGGCGGGCCGGGGGCGGGATGAGACCTCCAACACCTTTTCGGCCGCCTCACGGGCATCGTCGAACCGCTCCTGCACGAACGCCGTGCGGGTCTCCGGGTCCAGCAGGCGATCCACGGCGGTGAGACCGTCGAAGGCGTCCTTGCAGTAGAAGACGCCGGGTGCGTACGGCGACCCGTCGGGCAGGAACATCGTGCGTCGCCCGAACTGGCGGTTGATGGCGGCGCCGCCGATGAGTACTGGGTAGTCCTTGCCGCGCGCGGCGAGTTCCTGCACCAGCAGGGGCATCTGCTTGCTGGTCGACACGAGCAGGGCCGAAACGCCGATGACGTCGGCGCCGTGCTCCTCGGCCGCGTCGATGATGGTGGTCACCGGCACCTGGCGACCTAGGTCGTGCACCGTGTAGCCGTTGTTCTTGAGGATCGTGCCGACGAGGTTCTTACCGATGTCGTGCACGTCGCCGTACACGGTGGCCATGATCACGGTGCCCTTGGTGTACCCCTCCGTCTGGTCGAGGTACTGCTCGATGTGGGCCACGCTCTTCTTCATCACCTCGGCCGACTGCAGGACGTAGGGGAGGATGAGATCCCCGCGTCCGAACCGGTCGCCCACCTCCTTCATGGCGGGGAGCAGTACCTCGTTGAGGATTGCGATGGCCTCGTCGTTCGCACGGGCGCCACGCAGATCGAGGGCCGCGTCGATGTCGGCCTCGACGCCCTCCGGTACCCGGTGCAGGATTCGCTCAACGATGCGCTCGTCGGGCTCCATCCCCTCGAACCGCGCGGTGGGGTCGGGGGCCTCCATCCCCTCGACGCCGTCGTACTTGGCGATGAGTCGTGGCAGGGCGTCGTCGGTACGGGCGAAGATGAGGTCGTCGGCCAGTTCCACCTCGTCGGCCGGGATCTCACCCATCGGGCGGATGTGCGTGGGGTTGATCATGGCGAGGTCGAGTCCCGCCGCGACTGCGCGCGCCAAGAACACGCTGTTAAGCGTGGCGCGTGCCGCCGGGCCGAGGCCGAACGAGATGTTGGACACTCCGAGGCTGGTCGCGACGCCCGGAAGGTTCGCCTTGATCAGCCGGATGCCCTCGATGGTGGCGGCACCGGAGTGGCGGTATTCCTCCTCGCCGGTGGCGAGGGTGAACGTGAGGGCGTCAAAGATGAGGTCCTCAGGTCTCAGGCCGTACTCGCCCACAACGATGTCGTGGATCTTGCGGGCGATCCGCAACTTCTCCTCACCGGTCTTCGCCATCCCGATGTCGTCGTCAATCGTCAGTGCCACCACGGCCGCGCCGTGCTTTTTGATGATGGGAACGACCTGGTCGATCTTGATCCGCCCGTTCTCCATGTTGATGGAGTTGACGATGGCGCGGCCGGGATAGGCGGCGAGCGCGGCCTCCACGGCCGGGGCCTCGGTCGAGTCGATCATGAGCGGTGCCTCCACCCCCATGGCCAACTTCTTGGCGAGGATCGCGAGCTGCTCGGGTTCGTCCACGCGCTCGGTGAGCGCGACGCAAACATCCAGTACGTGTGCGCCAAACTCCACCTGCTCGCGGGCCACGGCCAGCGCGCCGTCGTAGTCGTCCGCGAGGATCATTTCCTTGATCGCGCGGCTGCCCTGCGTGTTGACGCGCTCGCCCACGATGGTGGGGCGTGGCTCCTGGCACAGGTCCACGGTCCGCATGGCGCTTGCCAGGCGCGGCACGTGAAGCACGGGCACGCGCCGGTGTGGTGTCACATCTCTGAGCGCCGCCACGATTCCACGGATGTGGTCGGGCGTGCTTCCGCAGCAGCCACCCACGACGTTCGGGCCGAAGTCACGGACCATGGCGGCGATCTGCCGGGCCATGTCATCGGGGCCTAGGTCGTAGTGGGCAACGCCATCGACATTGCGGGGCAGGCCGGCGTTGGGTACCACCGCGACGGGCCGGGTGGAGTGCGCGCACATGTACGCCACCGGCTCGCGCAGGTGCTCGGGGCCCACGGAGCAGTTGGTACCGATCACGTCCACGCCCATGCCCTCGAGGATCGTGACCACGGCGCCCACGTCGGTGCCGAGCAGCATACGGCCGGTCTGGTCGAGGGCCACCTGGGCTTGGATGGGCACCGACACGTCCATCTCATCGAACGCAAGGCGGATGCCGTGGATGGCGGCGCGGGTCTCAAGGATGTCCTGCTGTGTTTCGATGAGCAGCACGTCGGCGCCGCCCCGCATGAGGCCCATCGCCTGCACGCGGATCTCGTCGGCCAACCCATCGAACGTGATTCCCGACAGCTTGGGGTCGTCGGTACCCGGCAGCATCCCGGTGGGGCCGATGGAGCCGATGACGAAGCGGGGCCGACCGTCGGCGGCCTCGTAGTCGTCGCACGCGCGACGGGCGATGGACGCGGCGGCGACGTTGATCTCGGTGACGTACTCAGCCAGCGTGCCGCCATCCGGGCGTCGCCACTCCACCAGTCGGATTGCCGTGGCCTGGAACGAGTTCGTCTCTACGGCCTGAGACCCCGCGTCGAGATATGACCGGTGGATCTCCTCGATGACGTCCGGTCGTGTGAGCGACAGGTGGTCGATGGCCCCCTCAAGCTCACCGCCGCCGTAGTCCTCGGCGGTGAGGTCGCGAGCCTGGATCTGGGTACCGAGTCCGCCGTCAAACACGACGACGCCGTCCCTAAGGGCCGGAAGATAGAGGCCGGAGTTCTTCACGTGGCGCGCACAGTATCGCCCTGCGGGGCGGTGATGGCCTGGGTCGTGTCGCCCATCCGGAAACCACCGTTCGGAAACCACCGTTCGGGTACCACGCGTTTGGCCGTACACATCTGCCACTCAGGCAACAGAGTCGTGAACCCCGGTGACTGACACCGTGTCCACAGGCGGCGCGTCGTCGTCGACGCTTGCATCGATGGATGAGGTCGCTGGCCGACCGACGGTCCTATGGGCGTCGCAGGAGTCGGATCGCGACGAGCCATCCGGCGATTCCCCCGATGACGGCGCCCACGATAAGTGCCGTGGAGCGGTTGGCCGCGGCCGGGTCGAGGATGGCGATGACGGCAGCGGCCACGGCGATGCCCACTGCGGCGAGTACGAGGGCGGCCCCGGCGGCAACGCTGAGACTGCGTCCATCCCGGATGTCCCACCGACGCGACGGGGTGGGCGACGCCGAGGTGCCCTCGGGATGTGCGAACCGGCGGATGTCCTCCGGGTCGCGGGCCGTCACCGCGATGCCGCTCGCCATCGCCGCCAGCGTCTCGGGGTACATGTGTGCCTCACGCGCGATGGTGCGCAGGGCCACCCCAGTGCGTGCCAGATGGAGGGGGTCACGGGGGAGGGCGCGTGCCAGAGCGGCCGCCGCGAGGGCCGCGGCCTCGCCCGGTGCGATCTCTCCCGGGGTGATTACGACCTCTGCGTCGTCCGGATCGTCGCCGGGCTCAAGCAGCAACTCGGCGACGGCCGACCCGAATGGGGCCGACACCCCGGCCGGGGGAACGGTGAGCCCCCCGATGACGCATCTGCCCGTCAGATCCACAAGGTCGTCGGGCCGCGCTGCCCCGAAGGCCTGAATAACCGCCCCCCGCTCCACCGGCGGCGCGGCCGCCAGACGGTCGGCGGCGAGGGCGACGCCGCAGGCGAGTACCGCACGCCGCACCGTTTCACGATTCGCACTGCCCGGCTCCACCAGTGCACCGGCCGATGCCCGGCCGGGGCCGATGCGCCCAACCCACATGACGACGCGGGTCACGTCAGCCGATGACCGCGAGGACCTCGTCGGTGGTGACGGCCTGACCTGCCGCCACGTTCACCGCGCTGATGGTTCCGCTCGTACATGCGGTCACCTCGTTCTCCATCTTCATGGCCTCAATGATGCAGATGACGTCCCCCACGGCTACCGACTGCCCGGCGACGACGGCCACCGACAGCACGGTGCCCTGCATGGGGGAGCAGACCGTACCGGCCGCGCCCACCCCACCCACGGCGTGGGTGTGACCACCGGATGCGGCCGTGCGGACCCGCCGGGGCGTGGCGGTCGGACCCGCGGGGCCAAGATCGGACTCGGGGATGAACAGGCGTACGTCGAACCGACGACCCGCGACCTCGGCGGTGAGGCGCCGCTCCACCATCGGCGGGTTATCCGGTGACCCCGGGGCGGGAGCAGGCGCTCCGTGGCGAACGGGCAGGGGGGTGTTCGCCTCGGTCATCGCCGTCATGGCGGCGTGGCACGCTCCGCCGTCGATGAACGCGGGCTCGCGGAGTAGCCACTGGTGAAAGGGGATGAGGGTGGTGATCCCCTCCACCACGAACTCGTCGAGGGCGCGCAGCATGCGCATGCGCGCGGACTCGCGGTCCGTGTCCCAGACGATCAGCTTGGCCACCATCGGGTCGTACATGTCGGACACCACGCTGCCCGCCTGCACCCCGGAGTCCATTCGGATGCCGGGCCCGGCCGGTTCCCGGTAGGCGGTGATACGACCGGGAGTGGGGAGGAAGCGCCGCTCCGCATCCTCGGCGTTGATGCGGCATTCGAAGGCGTGGCCGCGTGGGGCGACATCGGCCTGGGTCATGCCGAGCGCCTCGCCCGCGGCGATCCGAACCTGCTCGCGCACCAGATCGATGCCGGTGACCATCTCGGTGATCGTGTGCTCCACCTGAATGCGGGTGTTCATCTCGAGAAAGAAGAAGTCCTCGCCGGACACGAGGTATTCGAGCGTGCCGGCGGATCGGTAGCCCACGGCCTCCGCCGCACGCACCGATGCCTCGCCCATCCGCTGTCTCAGCGCATCGCTCACGACCGGGCTCGGGGTCTCCTCCACCAACTTCTGGTGACGACGCTGCACCGAACAGTCGCGCTCGCCCAGCCACAGTGTGGTGCCGTGGCCGTCGGCGAGGATCTGGATCTCCACGTGGCGGGGGTCCGGCAGATAGCGCTCGAGGTAGACGGTGGAGTCGGCGAAGAACTTCTCGCTCTCGCGCCGGGCACCCTCGAAGGCACCCTCTAGGGCGTCCGGCGTGAGGGCCACACGGAATCCCTTGCCCCCACCACCGGCCGCGGCCTTGACGGCCACCGGGTAGCCGATCGCCTCGGCGATCCCAAGAGCCTCGGCCACGTCGGCCACGGCCTCGGTGACGCCCGGCACGATTGGGACGCCCGCCGCCTCCATCAGTCGGCGCGCGGCGGTCTTGGAGCCCATCGCGTCGATGGCATCGGCGGGCGGCCCGATGAACGTGATGCCGGCCCCCTCGCAGGCGCGGGCGAACCCCGCGTTCTCGGCGAGGAAGCCATACCCCGGGTGGATGGCGTCGGCCCCGGACGCCCGCGCGGCGTCGAGGATTCGCGTGACGTCGAGGTAGCTCTCGGCGGCCGGTGCCGGGCCGATGAAGTGGGCCTCATCGGCGTACTGCACGAACAGTGCATCGCGGTCGGCCTCGGAGTACACGGCGACCGAGCGGATGCCCATCTCGCGGAGCGTGCGGATGATGCGGATGGCGATCTCGCCGCGGTTGGCAACGAGCACGGTCTCAAACATCAGCGGCGCCGCTTCGTGGCGCGGCCACGCGCGACGCCCTCACGGATCCCGGTGTGGCGCCACACCGACCGGTAGGCAGCGGGCCGCCGGTCCCCGCGGGCAGTGCGGCCTGCCGCCATCAGCACCGCCACGGCGGCCGCGATCGCGGCCGCCTCATCCGGCTCCGGGGTGGGGGTGATGTCCACCCGCACGGTGGTCACAGCGGGATGTTTCCGTGCTTCCGCGACGGGCTGTCCACGCGCTTGGTCAGCGACACCTCGAGGGCCTTCACCAGCCACGGGCGGGTGTCCTCGGGCTGGATGACGTCGTCCACGTAGCCACGCTCGGCCGCTAGGTACGGGTTGGCGAAGCGGTTCCGGTACTCATCCACCAGTTCCGCGCGCCGGGCCGCCACATCGCCACCCGCGTCCGCCACCGCCTTCAGTTCCGATCGAAACACGATGTTCACGGCGCCGTCCGCACCCATCACGGCGATCTCGGCCGACGGCCAGGCGGCATTGAAGTCGGCGCCTAGGTGTTTGCTGTTCATCACGTCGTACGCCCCGCCGTACGCCTTGCGCGTGATCACCGTGAGCTTGGGTACGGTCGCCTCGGCGTAGGCGTACAGCAGCTTGGCCCCGTGCAGGATGATTCCGCCGTACTCCTGATTCGTGCCGGGCAGGAAACCCGGGACGTCGACGAACGAAATCAGGGGGATGTTGAAGGCGTCGCAGAACCGGATAAAACGCGCACCCTTGATGGAGGCGTTGATATCGAGCACGCCCGCCATCGCCTTGGGCTGGTTTCCCACCACGCCCACGGAGTGCCCGTTGAGCCGCGCGAATCCGATGACGAGGTTCTGCGCGTAGAGCGGGGCCACCTCAAACAGACCCCCGTCGTCCATGACGCGCTCGATGACGTGCCGGATGTCGTACGGCTTGTTGGGGTTGTCCGGGACGATCGTGTGCAGTTCGGGGTCGCGGCGCTCGGGGTCGTCGGTGGGCACCTCATACGGCGCACCGTCCAGGTTGTTCTGGGGGATGAACGAGAGCAGGTGCCGCACGTCGTCGATGCACGACTCCTCGTCCTCCGCCGCGAACTGGCACACACCGGACCGCGTCGCGTGCGACAGCGCACCGCCCAGGTCCTCCATGCTTACCTCCTCGCCCGTGACCGTCTTGATGACGTCGGGTCCGGTGATGAACATGTGGCTGATCTGCTTGACCATGAAGATGAAGTCGGTGATCGCCGGGCTGTACACCGCGCCCCCGGCGCAGGGGCCGAGCACCACCGAGATCTGCGGAATGACCCCGCTGGCCCGGACGTTGCGCAGGAAAATGTCCGCGTACCCACCCAGGCTCACGACGCCCTCTTGGATACGCGCGCCGCCCGAGTCGTTCAGGCCGATGATCGGGCACCCCATCCGCACCGCGAGGTCCATGACCTTGCAGATCTTCTCCGCGAAAACCTCGCCCAGGCTGCCCCCGAACACCGTGAAGTCCTGGCTGAACACGAACACCTTGCGGCCGTCCACTGTGCCGTGCCCCGTGATGACGCCGTCGCCCCACGGGCGGTTGTCCTCAAGGCCAAACCCGGACGCGCGATGCCGGGTGAACATGTCGAGTTCGACGAACGACCCCGGGTCCATGAGCAGGTCGATACGTTCGCGTGCTGTCAGTTTGCCGCGGGCGTGTTGGCGTTCCACCCCACCGGCGCCCGACGGGTTCATCGCCTCGGCCCGCAGTTCGTCTAGGCGCCGCTCGGCATCGGAGGTGTTCATCCGCCACCTGCCATCACGCGGTCGTACTCACCGAACTCATCACGCAGCACGTTGCACACCTCGCCGATTGTGGCCCTCGCCCGGAGGGCGGCATACATCGAGGGCAGAAGGTTGTCGGTACCACGGGCCGCCGCGCGTACCGCGCCGAGGGTTGCGGCAACGTCGCCGTCCGCGCGCCCCGACCGCAGTGTGGCGAGCCGGTCCACCTGCGCCCGCTCCACGGCCGGATCGATCTTCAGGGTGTCGATCGGGGCCTCCTCGGGCTCCACGTGCACGTTCAGGCCCACCACCGTGCGGGCACCCGACTCCACGTCGCGGTGCCACCGATACGCGGCGTCACCGATCTGCTCACGCATGAACGTGATGCTCTCCACGGCCCCGCCCCGCTCATCGATCCGGGTGATGAGTTCCTCGGCGCGCTCCTCGATGTCGGCGGTGAGCGCCTCGATCATCCACCCACCGCCGAGCGGGTCCACACTGTCGGTGATCCCTGTCTCCTCGGCGATCACCTGCTGAGTGCGCAGCGCCAACTTGGCCGAGTGCTCCGTGGGGAGCGCGAGGGCCTCGTCGAACCCGTTGGCGTGGATCGACTGGGCTCCTCCGAGGGCGGCGGAGAGGGTCTGAAGGGCGACGCGCACCACGTTGTTGTGGGGCTGCTGGGCGGTGAGGGTGGACCCCCCGGTCTGCGCGTGGAACCTCAGCGCCATCGAGCGTTCGTCCTTGGCACCGAAGCGCTCCTTCATGATGCGCGCCCACAGGCGCCGTGCAGCCCGGAACTTCGCGACCTCCTCCAGAAAGTTGGAGTGCGCGTTGAAGAAGAACGAGAGGCGCGGCGCGAAGCGGTCCACGTCGAGGCCGGCGGCGATCGCCGCGGTGACGTACGCGATGCCATCGGCCAGCGTGAACGCCACTTCCTGAACGGCCGTCGACCCAGCCTCGCGGATGTGGTACCCGCTGATGGAAATCGTGTTGAACCGCGGCATCTCCGACGCGCAGTAGGCGAACGTGTCGGTGGTCAGCCGCATGCTTGCGTGCGGCGGGAAGATGTAGTTCCCCCGTGCCACATACTCCTTCAGGATGTCGTTCTGGATCGTGCCGTGCAGCTGGTCGGCCGCCACCCCCTGCTGTTCGCCGACTAGGCGGTAGAGCAGCAGCAGTACGGCCGCCGGTGCATTGATGGTCATGCTGGTGGACACCTCGGCGAGCGGGATCCCATCGAACACCCGGGCCATGTCGTCGATCGAGTCGATGGCCACGCCCACCCGTCCCACCTCGCCGAGGGCCCGGGGGTCATCGGAGTCCATCCCCAACTGCGTGGGCAGGTCGAAGGCCATCGACAGGCCCGGCGCGCCGTGGGCCAGGAGGTACCGGTATCGGGCGTTGGTCTCCTCGGCCGTCGCGAACCCGGCGTACTGCCGCATGGTCCACGGCTTGTCGCGGTACATGGTGGCGTAGGGACCACGCGTGAACGGGTACTCGCCCGGCTCGCCCAGACGGTCCGCCACGTCGAGCGCCGCGACGTCATCGGCGCGGTACACCGCTTTGATCTCGATTCCGGAGTCCGTGCTCCGGACTGTATCTGCGCTTGTCACGCGTCCTCCCGCGGGTGTACCGGCACGCGTGATGAGGCCCGTGCGTGCGGCGGCACGCTACCAAACACCGCATCCGCACCGGGCCTACGGTCGGGGTCACGCAGGTGCGGGTGCGGTGGGTGGCCACCCGTGCGTGAGCCGGTCCGGACGAGCGCGATGGGGGGTTTCCGCCAGTTGGCGGTCCTCGCACTACTCTCGGGGCGGATAAGTACCGATCGCCCCCCGGGGTGGCCGCGCTCGGCAACGACAATCAGGCGTCGTCGATCACCACGACGGACCTCCCCACCGGACGTTGGGGGTCCGCGCCGACGTATCACGCGCACGGTCGCCGCCATGGCCGCCGCGATACCCTCACCCCGATGAGTAATGACGATGACCGACTCCTCGACCCGGTGACCGGGCCCAGCGTGGGCGTGATCGAGGTCACCGACCGAACCGCGGACGTTGATGAGTCCCTCTGGACGGACGACTCCGGCGAGGATCTCAAGGGCTGGTACTGCATTTCCACCGAGCCGTGGCCCTGCCCTGCCGACGCCTGCGGATTCGTGGCGAAACACATCACTGCGGCCCACCTCGTTATTTGTTGGCCCGAGATGGACGACCCCACCCTCCTCACCCATGCCCAGATCGCGAAGGATGTGGGCAGGAACCCGCGGGTGATCGAGTACCAGACCTCAATGGGCCCCGCGTGCTCGTACTACCAGTGGATCGCAGCGGGGCGACCGGTCCACGGAATCCGCGGCGGTGGCACCCAAGGCGCTTCTACGCCCTAGAGGAGCCGGCGGGCCCGGAGATCGGCGACGATCGCGTCCGAGAGGGCGCCGCCGATCAACCCGACCTTCGAGAGAAACCGGTTGTCGTCGGGCGCTGCACCTACTTCCACCAGTACGCGGGCCTGCGCCGTGGTGCGGTAGTACCCGTAGAAGTGGTTCATTCGCGGGTTGGAGCCACGCGGCACGACTCCTAGGAAGCGCGCACGGGCACCGTTGGCCGACGTGTGGATGCCGCCGAGGGCGGTGGACACTCGATGCGCGAGCGCCGTGGATGTTCCTTCCACTCGGGCCGACACCGTGGTGGGTGATCGGTGCGACGCGCTGTCGCTGTAGGGCACGGGGCTCGCGGTTCCGAAACCCTGGCCGTGGTACCAGTTCTCGCCCCGGCCGGCGACCGCGCGTCCCACCGCTGCCACGCCACCGGGCGAGTCGTGGTGGACGCTTATGAAGGTCGCGCCACCCACCCTCAGCGGGTCCACGCGGGCGCCCTGCGGTCGCGCGTCAACACCTGCCGCCCGGAGGCGGGTGACCATGTCGTCGCGCACCCGGCGGTTGAATTCCGACTCGGCACCGAACGGGTTGCCGGACGCGCCGGTCTGCGCCAGGTAGCCGGGCTCACCCGGGCTGAGGTGTCCGGCCTGCACGAGCACCACGGGGGGCGCGGCCGAGAGCGCGGCTGGCACGGCGAGTGCCGCAGCCATGAACAGAAGTGCGATGCGGATGGGCATGGGTGCGTGAGGATGACAGCCCCATCGGACCCCATCGGCCATCACTGGTCGGTGCCTACGTCCCGGAAGTCCCCGGTCGGCGCCGGCGGGGGAACACGTCGAGGGCCAGTGACCGCACGCGGTCAAGAATGAGGATGCCATCGAGGTGGTCCATCTCGTGCAGCACCACACGGGCCTCGAAGCCGGTGAGGCGCACGTCAGTCTCCTTCCCCGCGACGTCGTAGAAGTGCACGCCGATCTCGGTTCCCCGCTGCACGTTGGCCGTGATCTCGGGCAGGCTCAGGCACCCCTCGCGCCCCACGTCATCGCCCGCGTAGTGGGTGAGCACCGGGTTGATGAGCACGAGGGGCCCGTGCGCATCCGGAACCCGGGGGTGGTCGGTGCAGTCGATGAAGCACGCCCGCCAGAGTTCGCCAACCTGCGGCGCGGCGATTCCCGTGGTGTAGGGGAACGACCGTGCGGTCTCCTCCAGGTCATGTGTTAGGCGCCGGAGCGCCGGACCGAACGCGGTGACCGGTCGGCAGGGCTGCTTGAGGCGACGATCCGGGTAGATGACGATGTCGCGGATCACGGTGCGGGGGGGAGGTGTGCTCGGGTCACATCATCCGTTCGGACACCGGCTGTACCGAGATATCCAACCCGGCGAGCACTGGGGTGTGCAGTGCCGACGCGATGGCCTGCGTTGTCATCCCCGGGGGCACTTCCACCTCGATGCCGAGGATGTAGATGGGCGGGTCGCCCACGAGGCTCGCGGAGAGGTCCACGATGTTGGCACCGTGGTTGGCCAGCGCCACGGCGGCCCCGTGCACGATCCCCGGGCGGTCACCGCCGTAGATGGTGACCACGCAGTGCTCCCGATCGTCGCCGTGTGGGGGTGGCGTGCACGCCACCGTGCTCACCGAGAGGTCGAGCGCCTCGGCCACGGGAGCCAGCACGCGATCCACATCCGCCGGTGTCATGCCGTCGGGCACGTCCACGGCCAGCACCATGGCGAACGACCCGCTCAGCAGACAGGCCCGACACCCCTCCACGTTGGCGTCGAGGTCGAGCAGCGCACCTGTGACGGCCGCCACGATTCCCGGTCGGTCGGTGCCGATGACGCATACGGTGAAATCGCTCATGGGGGAACGATACGGGTGTGGGTCCCTGCCGGGTGGGCCGGGGGGTCGTATGCTCCGTGCGTGCCCGGTCGCGGAACCATGAACCCCGCCCTCATGGTGACGGCGTGCCGCATCGCCGTGATCCCCGGGGTGATGGCCCTCATCCTCGTCGATCGCACAGGGGGGCGGTACTGGGCATTCACGCTGTATGTGCTGGCGGCCGCAACCGACTCACTCGACGGCTGGCTCGCACGGTCGCGCGGTGAGGTGACCGTGGCCGGGGCCTTCCTCGACCCGCTCGCGGACAAGTTGCTGGTGGCCGGGGCCCTCGTGTGCCTCGTGGAGGTGGGCGACGTTTCGGCATGGATCGTGATGATCATCCTCGCCCGCGAGTTCGCCGTGACCGGCCTGCGTATGGTCGCGGTCAGCGAGAATCTGGTTATCCCCGCGAGCAACTTCGGCAAGGCCAAGACACTCAGCCAGAACGTCGCCATCGCCTGGATCATTCTCAATGTGGGCCCGGTGTGGACCGAGACCGGACTGCTGTACGTCGCCGTCGTGCTCACGGTCCTCTCGGGGGCGTACTACTTCATCATGGCCCGTCGCCGGCTCTTTGAAGTCCACGTTCCAGCCCCCGACGTCACCGGAGATCCGTGAACTTCGCCATCGCCATCATCGCCGCCTACTTCCTCGGCGCGATGCCGTTCGCCCTTCTCGCGGGCAAGATGAAGGGCGTTGATCTCCGGGCCGCCGGGAGCGGCAATCTCGGTGCCACCAACGTGTTTCGCAACCTGGGGCGTACGGCCGGCATCGTGGTGATGGCCCTCGACATCGCGAAGGGCGTGGGCGCTGTGCTTATCGCCGAGTCCCTCACCGGTGCCCCGTGGCCCATGGTCGCCGGTGCCGTGGCGATCATCGGTCACGTTTTCCCGGTGTGGACCAAGTTCCGGGGAGGCAAGGGGGTGGCGGTGGGGGCCGGCGTCCTCATCGGCCTCGCACCGGCGGCGGCCGGGGTGATGATCGGTATCTGGGTCGTCCTCGTCCTTGTCACGCGGTACGTGTCGGTGGCCAGCATCATCGCCGCGCTCTCCGCCGCCCCACTCGCATGGGCCTTCGGCACCCCGTGGTCCTACGTGGGGTTCGTCGCCCTCGTCTCCCTCGTCGTCATCGGGACGCACCGCGGCAACATCGTGCGCCTCGCGCGGGGGGAGGAGACCCGCATCAGCTTCGGTCGGAAGGCCCCCGCCCCTCCGCGAGCGTGATGTTGGCACCCCGTCGTCCTACGACGAGGGGTTCGCCGCCGCCGCCCTCGTACTCGTCGGAACGCACCGCGACACCCTCGTCCACCTCGCGCGGAGCGAGGAGACCCGCATCAGCGTCGGTCGGACGACCCCAGCCACTCTGCGAGCGTGATGTGCTGTGCCGCGTAGACGCCGCCCACGATCTCGGCGCGCATTTCGCCCAACAGGCCGTAGCGCTCGGCCTCCACGTCGTGGGTGTGGATCGTCTCGTAGTTCTCCTGGTGCGCGGAGAGGAACGCCGAGTCGGGCAGGTCGGGGAACCGGGCCACCACGCCGGCCACCATCTCTCGCACGCTGTCCTCGACGAACCGAGGACGACGATGGGCGCGGTCCACCACGTAGAGCTCGTCGGGCCGTTTGAGCAACTCGTAGATCTCCGACGACATGCCCTCCTCGACGATCGCGATGAGATCCTCGGCGGGCAGGTGAACGTGGCCGGGGGCACCGACGATGAGGGTGCCGCGGGCACGCTGGTTGTGCGTGGCGATGGGGACGCGCGCGACGATCCGGCGGATCTCATCATCCGTGAAGCCGTCGGCCGCGAGTGCCGCCTCGGCCTGCTCGCGCACGAGCCCCTGGGCGCAGGGGCAGGCGTTTATGCCCTGAGCGCTCACGCCCACGGCCCGGCGCGAGGAGCCCGTGGTCGCCGTCGCGGTTCCGATGAGTCCGTACATTTCCTGCGTGGCCACGTCGGTCACGGGTGTGCGCCGTTCCAGCGGGTACCGGGCGCGGATGGTGGCCGTGCCCCGGAGCGCCCCCTGCCGGTCCACAACCCGACGTGCGATGGACTCGGCCAGGGCTTCGATGGCCAGCGCCTCCCCGATGATCACATGGTCGATGGCCTCGTTGATCTCCTCCTCGACGCGCGACATGTGCACGCCCTTCAGGGAGGGGTCGAGGTCCACGACGCAGTCCACATCGGCGTCCATGTAGTGCTCGCCGTCGCCGAAGGCCATCCGAATCGCCTTGGACGAGCGTGACACGCCCACACGCGACAGCCCGATGCGCGTCATGGGTGAGGTGTCCTGCAGGTCCTCGGAGAACTCGATGGGGTGACTCGACACGGTGATCCCGTCGTCGGGAAGGGTTAGGACGCGGTGGCTCCGGGAATCAGTTGCGCGAGCTCGCCGTCCTGGTAGAGCTCGGTGACGATGTCGCAGCCACCGACGAGCTGGCCCGCCACGAACAACTGCGGAATGGTGGGCCAATCCGACCACGCCGCGAGCACCTGGCGGATGCGGGGGTCCTCGAGGATGTCGCGGGCACCGTACTTCGCGCCCATGTGGTCGAGGATCTGCACCACGCGCATCGAGAACCCGCAGGCGGGCGCGTCGGGCGTACCTTTCATGTAGAGGAAGACGCGGTTGTCCGCGACCTCCGCCTGAATCGCCTGGAGGATCTCCTCCTCGGTCATGGTCGATGTGTCGCTCATCATGCCTCCGGGACGCGGGTCTTCAGGGCGAGTGCGTGGATGGCACCATCGTCGATGCGTGCCTGCACCGCCGCGTAGACGGCCTTGTGCTGGTTGATGCGGCTCATTCCCTCGAACTGCGAGGCGATGACGAGAGCGGCCAGGTGGTCGCCACCCCCGTGGTCCTCGACCGTCACCTGCGCTCCGGGGAGTGCGGCTTCGATCAGCTCCTGGATCTCATCGAGGTCGGCCATGGAGGCGGACATTAGTCGTGGTCACGCGATCCGCCGTCAGAACGGGGGTGAGGTGCGCAGCGCCGCCGTGAGCGCCTCGGGGGTGGTCACCGGAGTCCGGCAGGTGAACCCACTGCACACGTAGGCGGCGGGCGATCCGTCCACGAGCCCGCGGCCCGCGAGAAGGGGTGCCGCCGCCGCCGCACGCGGGTCGTCGGGGTCGCCCGCGCAGATGACGGCGAACGGTCCCGCGTGCCGACGTGCGGCCGCGATCAGTCTGGTCGTTCGCGCATCCGTGAGGACACCGGCGATCGCCACTTCCCGCCCCGGCCCGTCGAGCAGTTCCATCACTAACAGCGCCCGCCCGAACGCTTGGGGCCACTTCGTCATCGAATCGGTCACTGGTCGTAGCGCGCCCTCGGCCGCAGTGCGGTACCGCGCCTCACCGGTGAGGAGATGTAGACGGGCGAGCACCCAGGCCGCCTGCGAGTTGCCGGACGGCGAGGGGTGGTCCTCATGGTCGCGCACGCGGGCCAGCAGCGCGGGGGCGTCCGACCCGGACAGGAAGAAGCCGTTGCCGTCGGGGTCCGCGAACAGTGCGAGCATGGTGTCGGCCAGGTCGCGGGCCGCCATCAGCCAGGCCGGGTCGAAGTCGGCGGCGTGGAGTGCGAGCAGGCCATCGGCGAGGTCGGCATGGTCGTCGAGGGTGCCGAGGTGGCGGGTCCGGCCACCCGCGTGCACGCGCATCAGTCGTCCGTCGACGCGCATCTCGTCAAGCACGACGTGCGCGGCAGTTCGCGCGGCCTCCACCCACTCGGGTCGGTTCATCAGCACGCCGCCCTCGGCGAGGGCTCCGATGGCCAGCCCGTTCCACGAGGCCACCACTTTGTCGTCGCGGTCGGGGGCGGGACGCTCCCGGCGGGCCTCGTACAGCGCGGCGAGCGCGGGGTCGATGATGGCGGGGTCACCGGGTCCGACCACGTGGGGGATGCAGCGGCCCTCAAAGTTTCCACGGTCGGTGACGCCGAAGCGCACCATCACGGCCGCGGCCGCGTCTGGTTCGAGCACGGCGTGCACGTCGTCGGGCGTCCACGTGAAGAAGGCACCCTCCCCACCGGGCGAGTCGGCGTCCTGCGCAGCGGCGAAGGCGCCCGAGGGCAGGAGCATTTCACGCATCAGATAGGTGGCAATCCGGTCGGCAACATCTGCGAAGCGCGGTTCACCGGTTACCCACGCGGCCAGCGCGTAGTTGCGGAGCAACAGCGCGTTGTCGTAGAGCATCTTCTCGAAGTGCGGCACGAGCCAGATGTCGTCCACCGAGTAGCGGTGGAATCCGCCCCCCACTTGGTCGAACACGCCGCCGGCCGCCATGGCATCCAGGGTCCTCACCGCCATCGCGAACTCGGCCGCATCGCCCCGGCCGGCCATGTGACGGCGCAGTAGAAGGTCGATGACCACCGACGGGGGGAACTTGGGCGCACCGCCAAACCCACCGTGTGCGTGGTCGTAGAGCCCCGCGAGGGCGCCGAGGGCACGGGCGCTCATCTCCGCCCCGGGGACCGGTGACACCGGCCGCACCGTCGCGTGGTCGCGGATGCCACGGGCCAAGAGGTCGGCCTGCTTCATCACCTGACCACGTCGCTCGCGCCAGGCCTCGCTCACCCCGTCCATCACCTGTAGGAACGACGGCATGCCGTGGCGTGGCTCCGGGGGGAAGTAGGTACCGGCCCAGAACGGCTCGCCGCTCGGGAGGAGGAACGCGGTCATGGGCCATCCCCCCTGACCGGTCATGGCAACCGTGGCCTGCATATAGAGGGCGTCCACATCGGGTCGCTCCTCCCGGTCGACCTTCACCGGTACGAAGTCCGTGTTCATCGTGCCGGCCGTCGTGGGGTCCTCAAACGACTCATGGGCCATCACGTGACACCAATGGCACGACGAGTAGCCCACCGACAACAGCACCGGTACGTCGCGCTCGCGGGCCTCGGCGAAGGCCTCGTCGCACCACGGCCACCAGTCCACGGGGTTGTCCGCGTGCTGGCGCAGGTAGAGGGACGTTTCGGTTGCGAGTCGGTTGGGCACGAGCGGATGGTGACAGCGGCGCCCCCCGCGCGGCCCCGGGAGCGGGGAGGCGATGACGACCTCGTTGTTCACGCCGACCCGGCGGATCATCCCCGAGCGGATCGCGGTCGCCTCGTGGAGAGTGACGGGCACCGGTTGAATCGTGGCGGAGGGGCGGCCACCGCACTGGGCTACCGTTCGTGGCGTGAGCGATCCATTCACCCGTGCCGCAGGCGGCACCCCACCTCGTGGTGATGCTGCGCGGTGGCGTCAATCCGCTCTCCTCGCGGTGGCGGTATCGCTCGGTGACCGATCGGCGCGGCCCGCTCTTGCCGCCGTCCTGCTCGCGCTCGACTTCCCATCGGAGGCCGTGCGTGTCCTCGCAACCGCTCCCGACGACGATCCGTGGACCCGCTGGTGGGCCGTACTCGCCGTGGGGCAGGGCTCGGATGCCGACGGCCTCGATGACGCCCTCGCCATCGCGCGGGCGGTACCCGCCGAGGGTCCGGACGGCCGTGAGGTGGCCCGGCGCCTCGATGATCTGGCCGACGAACTCGCGGCGCTGCGCGGCGACGATGTACCTGATGCTCGCTTCGCCCTCATGGGACACCGCGCCGATCCGGAGCGCCGGGTCATGCTGGCCGGTAGGTCCTCGGCCGCGTTTCTGGCGGACCCGAAGTGGGATTCCTTTGCGCTCCTGCGGCTCGCGCCGTCCGACGGCCCCGCGATGTCGAACTCGGCCCACCACCGTCTCGACGAGGTCATCGCCCTCGTACGTCAGGGCCAGTGGGGGCAGGGTCGTCCAGTGCCGCTCGATCGACCGGGCGCCGCCGACCCCGGGGTCATGTGGGATGCGATCGACAAGGGCACCGGAACACGGGATCGTCACCTCGCATCCCTCGCCGAGGAGGTCCGCGACGAGCGCATTCACCTCACGGAGCAGCGGGCCATGCTCGAGGGCGAGTGGGAACAGGTACGAATCGAGAAGGCGCGCCTTGGGACCCTGGCCAAGGCGTTCAACGATGCGCCGCGCGCCAGCATCCTCCGACCGCCGTCATCCGCTGCTGAGGCAACCGAGATCCTCGGTCTCAGCGCGCGTCCATCACCGCCCGAGGTGGAGCGTGCCTGGCGGGAACAGATCGTGCGGTGCCACCCCGACCGTGTCGCGGATCTCCATCCCGACATCCGTCGCCGCGCCGAGGAGATGACCGTCGCGTTCAACACGGCGAGGGACATCCTGCGGGGGAAGACATCCCCCGCAGGGCGTCAGCACCACGCGTCGCACCGAAGCGGGTAGATGACCTTCCAACGGATGACATCCGGCCACGGATGACCGACGCCGCGCTACCGGTGCCTGACCCCCGGTGTCTGACACGTAGCAATCGGGGGAGACCGTCGCCGCGCCGACACGGTTCTCTCGTGGACGGAGACGTCCTGCCAGGGTCGGGACGGTCAGACGTCGGCGGGAGTGCACCCCGGCGTCGGAGCCCTAATCCCAGTCCTCCTCCACCGCCAGGCGCGCGTATTCCCTCCAGTCGGCGAGCACGGCCTTCACGTCCTTGGCGCGGACCTGGGGGTGCAGACGGGTGATCAGGTCCGTGGCCATGCCGTCGGCACTTCGCACCGGCGGGTTCCGTATCTCGTTGAGCACCATCCACACGGTGTGCTCGTCCAGACCGGGTCGCTCACCGAGGATGAACGCGGCGGCATCCCCCAGATCGAGGTCGTCGTCCATCAGGCCTTGATCTCGGGGCCGCTGCGGACCCGGTCGTAGACACCGTCGCCACCGCCCATCTCGCGCAGTTCCACTTTGCGCACCCGTTCGGTGGGGGTCTTCGGCAGGTGCTCCAGAAAGCGGACGTACCGGGGGACCGCGAAGTACGGCATCTTGTCTGTGCAGTAGGTGAGCAGTTCATATGGGTCGGGCGCTTCCCCACGCGGTACCACGCAGATGAGGATTTCTTGCTCCGATCCCACTCCCTCATCGGCCACGACGCCCACGGCCGCAGCCTCGAGTACGCCGGGATGCGACGCCACGACACGCTCTACCTCCATCGACGACACATTCTCGCCGCGGCGACGGATGTAGTCCTTGATGCGGTCCAAGAAGTAGAGGTACCCCTCGGCGTCCATCTGTCCGAGGTCCCCGGTGTGCAACTTGAGGTTCCTGAAATCCTCGGCGGTCTTCTCCGGCATGCCGGCGTAGGCGCGCATCACGATGTTGGGCAGCTTCATGTCCACCACGATCTCGCCCGCCGTGCCGGTGGGCACGGGCCGATCGGTACCGGGTTCCACCACGGTCACCTCAAAGCCCGGGCTCGCCATTCCGCACGACCCGGGCCTCTCGACCCCCGGGGGCACGTACGTGACCATGCCGGTCTCAGTGAGTCCGTAGCCCTCATGCCAGCGGATACCGAACCGCTCCCGGAAGTCGTGGTAGATGTCCTTCGGGGCCGGCATAGCCATAATGCGGGTCACCGAGTGCGCGCGGTCGTATTCACCGGGCGGGGTATTCCAGATGAAGTAGTTCATGGCGCTGACCGTGTTGAGGATGGTCGCACCGCACTCCGTCACCTCGCGCCAGAAGTTGGTGGACGAGTAGCGAGCGGAGATCTGGATACGCGCGCCGGCGATCATCGCCGGGTAGCAGCCCAGCACCTGTGCGTTGCTGTGGAAGAGCGGGAGGCAGGTGTAGACGGTGTCGTCCTCGGTGACGCCACAGACCTCGTTGTAGGTGCGGCCCGAGAAGTAGTCCGACGCGTGCTGCTTGATCACTCCCTTGCTGCGTCCGGTGGTACCCGAGGTGAACATGATGCGGGCGTCGTCGACCCAGGTCACCGCCACGCCCGGGTCGGTGTTGGGGGCGTCATCCAGCACGGCAAACGGCTCATGCGCCACGCGTGGATCGGGACCCCGTCGGGCACCCGAATCCCACACGAACACGTGCTCCAGTACCGGCAGGTCGCCGGCCACGTGGTCCAGACGGTCGAGCAGGTCATCGGAGATCACGAGGAACCGGGATTGGGGCAGGTTGATGACCCACGACAGGAAGTCTCCGCGGTAGGCGAGGTTGATCGGCGACTGCACCCCGCCCGCTCTGAGGATCCCGAACCACAGGGCTACCTGGTCCACGGAGTTGGGCATGAGCGTCGACACGCATTCACCCGCGCGCAGGCCGCGGCGGATGAGCGCAGTGGCGATCCGATCCGTCCGCGCATCGATCTCGCCGTACGTCACCCAGTCGCCCTCGCCACACCGGATGTAGGGTCGGTCCGGATGCGCTGCGGCGCGCTCGCGCAGGATCGTGGGGAGCACCCATCGCGTCGGATCCTCCGTGGCGTACCAGTTGCTCCACTCGCTCATGGGGCGGAGGCTAGTCGGCGCGAAATCCGACCGGTGAAGTCCTACCGCTGTCCTGTGGTACCTTTCCCGGCCCGCAACCGACCGGAGGCTTTCCTGTGGGCAAGACCGGCCAGCGCATCGCGATCACCTTGGCCTGCCAGGATTGCAAGCGACGCAACTACCAGTCGAATAAGAGCAAGCGCAACACGCCTGACCGCGTAGCGTTCTCCAAATACTGCCGCTGGTGCGGCCGCCATACGGAGCACCGCGAGACGCGGTAGATGTACCACCCGCCGGCTCGTCGGCACGTGAGACAGAGGGTCGTAGCTCAATTGGTAGAGCACCGGTCTCCAAAACCGGGGGTTGGGGGTTCAAGTCCCTCCGGCCCTGTCCAACAGAACGCGAAAGACTGAGAAGGCCGCCCGCCAGATGGCACGTATCCGCCCGTCGAAGGGACAGAAGTCAGGCGAGCCCGGTCCGGGTGGCGCCGAGCCGCCCGTTCCGGGGAAGAAGCCGAGGAAGGCCCCTGGCGAGAAGCGTGCCCAAACCCGTCCGCGGCGGCAGCCGAAAACGGAAAAGGCGGGCTCCATCACCAAGGCGGTTCAAGAAGGGCGCAGTCGCCGGTTCGTGGGCGAGGTCATCACCGAACTCAAGAAGGTCACCTGGCCGACCCGCACCCAGCTCTTGCAGGCCACTGCCGTTGTCATCGTTTTCGTCGCCATCGTGGCGATCTATCTCGGCCTCATCGATGCGCTCTTGAGCCGCCTCGTTGACGCCGTCTTCTAGGAGAAGTCATTGCTGCGCTGGTACGTCATCAACACCTATTCCGGTCATGAGAACAAGGTCAGGGCCAACATCGAGCGGCGCATGACCACCCTCGGTGGTGGCAGCTCGATCCGTAGGATCGTGGTCCCGACCGAGCAGATCATCGAGACCAACAAGGACGGGCAGAAGGTCCAGATCGAGCGCCGAACCCTTCCGGGTTACGTGCTCATCAACATGGACATGGGCGATGACGACGCCTGGTCGCTCGTCAAGAACACGCCCGGGGTCACCGGCTTTGTCGGTGCGACGAAGAACGATGACCACCGTCCACCGCCGCTCTCGCCCGGTGAGGTGGACCGCCTGCTGCACACTGCGACCGAAGCGCGGCCCAAGGTGCGCGCCGAGTTCACGGTGGGCGAGAGCATCAAGGTCATCTCGGGCCCGTTGTCCGACTTCACCGGCGAGATCGCGGAAATCAACGCGGAACAGGGGCGCGTGAAGGTCCTTGTCTCGATTTTCGGTCGGGAAACCCCGGCCGAGTTGTCATTCGATCAGGTGAAGAAGATCACGTAGGAACGCACCGGGGGGACGGGTCATCGGACCCCGCTGGTCCTCCGGCCGCGTCAATGTATGATCCCGGGCCGCTTCAGACGGTTCGACGACGGAAGGTCACGCCACAATGGCGAAGAAGGTCCTGCAGATCATCAAGCTTCACATTCCCGCCGGTGGCGCGACGCCGGCCCCACCCGTGGGACCCGCCTTGGGTGGCGCCAGCATCAACATCATGGAATTCTGTAAGACGTTCAACGCGCAGACGCAGAATCTGGGTGGCGTCATCACTCCGGTGGAGATCTCGGTGTACGAGGACCGCTCGTTCTCGTTCATCACGAAAACGCCGCCCGCCGCCGTCCTCATCAAGGACGCCATCAAGCTGAAGACTGGTTCCGCCGAGCCCCACCGCGTCAAGGTGGCCAGTATCACGCGCGCCCAGTTGCAGCAGATCGCCGAGACCAAGATGGCCGACCTCAACGCGAACGACATCGACGCCGCCGTCACCATGATCGCCGGCACCGCCCGCAGTATGGGCGTCACGGTGGAGGGCTAGGGATATGGCACACCACGGCAAGCGGTATGACACCGCCAAGGCACAGGTCAACCCTGAGGGCAACTACCACCCGCTCGACGCCTTCCGGCTGCTCGTCAGCCAAGAGGTCGCCCGGTTCGACACCACGATCGAGGCGCACTTCCGTCTCGGCGTCAACGTCCGCCACGCCGATGAGCAGTTGCGCGGCACCATCGCACTGCCGCACGGCACCGGCCGCACCGTCATCGTCGCGGTGTTCGCCGAGGGCGAGAAGGCGCGCGAGGCCGAGGAGGCCGGCGCGCATGTTGTCGGTGGGGAGGACCTCGTGCAGAGGGTCGAGCAGGGCTTCTCCGACTTCGACGTGGCCATCGCCACGCCCGACATGATGGCTGCCGTCGGTCGTCTCGGCCGCGTGCTCGGCCCCTCGGGCAAGATGCCCAACCCCAAGACGGGCACCGTCACCTTCGATGTCGCCAAGGCCGTCGCCGATGTCATCGGCGGCAAGGTGGAGTACCGCACCGACCGCTCCGGCATCGTGCACATCGCACTCGGCAAGCGCTCGTTCACTCCGGAGCAGCTCACCGAGAACTACGCGGTCATCCTGGACGAAATCATCCGGGTCAAGCCGGCCGCGACCAAGGGCCGCTACATCAAGTCGATCAGTGTCGCCCAGACCATGGGTCCGGGGATCGACGTCGATCCGCAGCACACCAAGGATCTGCTCGAGGAGGTCCCGGCCTAGGGGCTGTCCGAGTACCAGTAGACCGACCGAAGATCACGGGGGCGGCCATCAGGTCGCCTTGCAACGGGGGCAGTCGCCCCGACCCGTGTGAGGACGGAGTCCACGGGACGGCCGGGTCATGTGCCCTGTGCCCCTCCCCATGGCCCGCCTCGCACGGCGGACGACATGAGGAGGTGAGGAAATAGACAGGGAACAGAAAGCCGCAGCGATCACGGAGATCTCTGAGCGTTTGTCGAGCACGTCAACGGTCATTGTGACGTCGTTCCACGGCCTCGGCGTGCGGGAGATAGAAGGACTCCGTGCGCAGTTGCGTGAGGTCGACGGCCAATTTCAGGTTGTTAAGAACACGCTCGCCCGGCGCGCCTGTGCCGAGTCGGGCACAGATACGCTCCTCGAGTATCTGGAGGGGCAAACCGCCCTCGTGTGGGCCGATGGTGATGCAGCAGCGGTCGCGAAGGCGCTCAGCGTGTTCGGTACGGCCACGAATGACCGCCTGATCATGAGGGGTGGCATCCTCGATGGTGCCCCGATCTCCGCATCCGAGGTCAAGTACCTCGCGTCCCTCCCACCCCGGATCGAGCTCTATGCCCGTCTGGTTGCCGGTGTCGCGAGCCCCCTCCAAGGAGTAGTGAACGTGCTCTCCGGGCTCATTTCCGGCCTCGCCCGGTCGCTCGGCGGGTACCACGCTCAGCGTGTCGCCGAGCAGCCGGATGCGACCCCGGACATCACCGCGGTGGCCGTGCCGGAACTGGCCGCCGAGGAGACTCCGACTGCTGAGCCCCAGATGGCGACGGACGACACAACGGAGGCCGTGCAGGAACTGGCTGTCGAGGAGACTCCGGCCGCCGACGATTTGACGGACGCCGAGCCCCAGATGGCGACGGACGACACAACGGAGGCCGTGCAGTCGCCGGCCGCCGACGACACGACGGACGCCGAACCGGCAGCCGACGAGACCACCGAAGGAGACTGAACACATGGCTATGACTACTGATGAGTGGATTGACGAGCTCAAGGCGATCTCTGTTCTCGAGCTGTCCGAGCGGATCAAGGCACTTGAGGAGACCTTCGGCGCGAGCGCCGTAGCTGCTCCGGTGGCCGTTGCCGCCGCCCCGAGTGCGGGTACCGACGACGTCGAGGAGCAGACCTCGTTCACCGTTACGCTTGAGGCGGCCGGTGAGAAGAAGATTCAGGTGATCAAGGTTGTCCGCGCCGTCACCGGGCTGGGTCTCAAGGAAGCGAAGGATCTCGTTGATGGCGCCCCGGCGGCCGTCAAGGAGGGCGTCGCCAAGGAAGAGGCCGAGCAGATCAAGACGCAGATCCAGGACGCTGGCGGTACCGTCTCCGTCGCCTAGGCCTCGGTTCGCACATTCCTGGGGCGTGCCCGCCGTGGTGCGCCCCAGGAATCGTGTGTGGCCATGGGTCCGGTGCTCATGTGCCCGTCCGGTCGCATGGCGCCCGGACCGTCTGATTACCTGCGGGGTCTCATGAAGTCCCTGCTCACCGGCATAGCGGTCGCCCTTTCGGCGGCCGCACTCGCGTCATCGGCCCACGCGATCACATCCCAAGGGGTGTTTCGCATGGGCGCCGATGCCCTGTGGGCACGAGGCATCGACGGCACCGGCTTGTCGGTGGCGGTGCTCGACCCGGGGTTCGGCGGGCTTAGTGCATCCATTGCCGCTGGTGAGCTCCCTCCCATGGCCACCATGGCCACCCGGTCGTTCGACGTCGTCCACGGGCTGGAGGGGCGCGACAACCTCGGTGTCCGCACGGAGCACGGCACGCGCATGGCGGAGATCGTGCACGACGTGGCCCCCGGCACGCGGCTTGTGCTCGTCAACTACGGCTCCATCGACGAGTTCGTGCAGGCCACCGAGTGGATCGCGGCGAACGGTATCGCGGTGGTGAGCCACTCAAATTCGCTCCTCGTCGGCCCATTCGACGGCACGGGGACCCTCGCGCGGGCGGTTGACGCGGCCGTCGCGCGCGGCGTTTTGTGGGTCAACTCGGCGGGGAACTTCGGTCAGCGTCATTGGCGGGGTATCCCAATTCCGGAGGGCACCGCGATTCCCATCGCGCCGAGTCCGGGGACCACTCTGGCGTTCGGTGTCGGCTGGGCCACCCTGGGATCGGGGGCCACGCTCAGTGTCCAGCGCCAGCAACCGGACGGGTTATGGGAGGAGGTCACCCGCAGCGATTCCACGGGCCGCACACCTCTGGTCGGTGTGGACGGCGGAGTGTGGCGGCTGGTCGTCATCCGCACGGGAGGTACGGACGCCTCCGTGGACGTCTTCTCACGTACGGTCGGATTCGGCGACGCCGCCGTGGTTGAGGGTGGCATTCCCACCCCGGGAGATGCCGCCGGTTCGCTGTCGGTCGGTGCCGTTCCGTGGTCGTCAAGTCAGCCCGAGCCGTACTCGTCGCGTGGTCCCACGCAGGATGGGCGGCAGAAACCCGAACTCGTGGGTCCCACGTATGTCACCGCGAACGCGGCCTATCCGGGAACGGCGGGAACCTCCGCCGCGACGGCGCACGTGGCCGGTGCCGCCGTGCTCGTGCACCAAGAGCGTGCGCGGGCCGGCCAGCCGGTGGACGTGGCCGCGGTACGTGCCGACCTCGTCGCCCGGTCGAGGGATTTGGGAGCACCGGGCCCGGACATGGCCACCGGGTGGGGCATGGTGCGGGTGGACGTGGTTCCACCCCGCTCCCACGCATGGGTGCGCCGCGGGCGGCGCCCTCTCGTCACCGTCCGTGTGCACGACGATGGCACCATGCAGTCGGTGGAACTCCGTATCAACGGGCGGCGGGTGCGCACGACCACCGGCCCGCAGATTGCGATGCGCGTTTCCCTGACGGTGGGCGTCAATCGCATCGAGGTGCACGCGATCGACGCCGCGGGTAACGCATCCACCTACCGGCGCACGGTGCGCCGATGACGTGGCGCCCGCGGGTCCTCCTCGCCTCGGCCCTGCTGGCCGTCGCACCGATGGCGGCAGTCCCGGCAGCGGTTCCCGGAGGCGCGGTTCCCGTGCTGGTCACCGCATCCCCGGGGGCGACCAATGCGGTGGTGGCGGCGCTTCGGGAGTCGGGCCTGCACGTGACCCGCCGACGGGGCCGCGATCTCCAAGTGACCACCACGATTGGTCGCCTCACCGCTCTGCGTGCGATCCCTGGCGTGGCCGCCGCGCACGAAGCGGCCGCAGGATATTCCGAGATCGATCCCGATGACCCGGGCGCCGTGGTGCCGGGACCGGTGAGCCGCGTGATCTCCGAGGGATTCGAGCGGGTGGGTGCCGATGCCATCCAGCCGCTTGCCCTCAGTGGCCGGGGTATGACCATCGTGGTGCTCGACCTCGGGTTCGGTGCGACACGCCTGGGATCGCTTCAGGACCGGGGCGAGATGCCGCCGACGGCGCGGCTGCAGACGCAGAGTTTCGACACCACGTGGGGCCTCGCCGGGCGGACCGCCTACGGCAACGCCACGAATCATGGTGAGTTGGTGACGCAGACGCTCTACGACTTTGCGCCGGACGCGCACTATGTGTTGGTCAACTACCACACGGAGATGGACTTCCAAGCGGCCGTCGACTGGATCATCGCGCGCCACCCCGATGTCGTGGTGCACAGCAACAGCTTTCTCGAGGGACCGTTCGACGGCACCGGTCCGGCGGCGCGGGCCGTGGATCGTGCGGCCGCCTCGGGCATTGCGTGGATCAACTCGGCGGGCAACTACGCCGAGCGTCACTGGGAGGGGGAGTGGGCGGACGCCGACTCCGACGGCGTGCTCGACTGGCCCATCACCCCAGGGTGGACCTTTATTCACGAGGCGTCGCAGCCCATGACCTTTGCCCTGTCGTGGGAGCAGGCGGACGGGGCCGAGGTCACCGACCTCGACCTCGTACTCGAACGCCATGTTCCGTTGGGCGCATGGACCGAGGTCGCCGCGTCGCGGGATCATCAGTCGGAGGGTGCGCGTCCGTCCGAGCGCATCACGGGGCAGAGCACCGCTCCCACCGGCGAGTACCGGGTACGTGTGGTCCAGGCGGTCGGCCCCCCGCCGGGTGGTTTCGTCACCCTGTTCAGCCGCGAGATCGGCATGTCCGACATCGGTGATCCGGCCCCGGGCAGCATCCCCACCCCGGGAGACGCTGCGGGGTCCATCACGGTGGGCGCCGTGGACTGGACTAGTGACGCCCTCAAGCGCTATTCGTCCACTGGCCCCACCGATGACGGTCGCGTGAAGCCCGACATCGTGGCGCCCACCAACACCCGGGTGCTTACCGCAACCGGCCCCCGTGCGATCGGCGGCACGTCCAATGCGGCGCCCAACGCCGCTGGCGCCATCGTCCTGCTCATGGGTGCCCGCCGCAGTGCGGGGGCACCGCTCATCCCGTCCGGTGTCCTCGATCTCGTCCAGAGTCAGGCCCTGGACTTGGGACCCGAGGGGGACGACCCCGCGTTCGGTGCGGGCCGGGTGCGGGTGGACGTCGATCCCCCTGAGATCCTGATGCGCGATTCACCGAGGCGCATCATCACCTCGTTCCCCGTACGCATCGTGGCCTCCGTGGACGATGCGTCACTCCTCGCCTCGTGGGCGATCACCGTGGACGGGAACACGGTGATCGCGCGACGTGGGGAGTCCACCCCGGCCGCGTTTCTTGACCGGGTGCACCTGCCCGATGGCTTTCACATTATCGAGGTGCACGCCACCGACTGGCCGGGCAACGTGGGCTACCGGCTCATCCCCGTCGTGGTGGACGGGACTCCCCCGAACGTGACCGGGTTCCGCGTGGAGCGCGAGGCCGCCCCTTCGGCGCGACCGTCGTCCATGCCCGGGTTCCGCACCGCACGCGCCGTCATCAGCGTCACGGACGTCGGGTCCGTGCGCGCCACGATCTCCCTCACCTCCTCGGTCGGGTTCGTCACTACCCGCACCGTGACGTTTCCCCACACGGGTCAGCGGGTCGTGTCGCTGGGCCCCCTCGCACCCGGTCGCTACGTCGCGCGCATCAGTGCGCGGGACAGCGCCGGGCACGAGAGCACCGTCACGCGGGTGATCAGGGTGGGACCGTAACGCCGCTCATCGGGCGGAGAGCGCGCCGATTTCGCACAATCCCCCATGAGCGCGCATCGCGCGCATCGTCCATCCGTGCCCGAACGAGGAACACCATGCCGCTCGAACGTGACGTAAAGAGCAAGTTGAGGGACCGGGTGTCTCTCGCCAACAAGTCGAATGTGGATGACGTCGTCGCCGAGGTCACGGCCGCGCGCGCGACCCTCGCCACGGACGACAAGGACTACGAGCGCCTCGGTGGGTGGCTCGAGGACCTCGCGCATGTCGCCGGCGGGAAGATCATCGGTCGAACCGGCGACCCCGGCGGGGTGCAGGTCTAGATCTCACGGTCGCGGTGCGACGGATCCGGCCGGATCCGTCGCACCGCGACCCGATGGGCGTTCGGTGCGATGCGGCGACGAGATGTCATGCCCGGGGCGAGTGGGGTACACGCGGACGGGACCCCACGCCGCACGTGGGGGAGCCCCCTGATGAACCCGCGTTGCTACCGGGGTGTGCTCAGCTCGACGAGGACTTGCGGGAGCGCCCGCCACCGCCGGCGAGCAGGCGTTGCAACCGGCGTGTCTCCGCGAGGGCGTTGACCTGACGGCGATCGGTCGCGCTCCAGTGCCCGCGGCGCAGTCGCTCCTCGCGACCCTCCCGCGCCTCGATCCAACGCTCGTACCCATGGATGAGCTCGTTGATTGCATCGGCCAGAGCGATTCCCCGTGCCGTGGGCTCAAACGGACTGCCGTCGAGTGTGAGTCCCTCGGCGGTGGTCCAGGCGAGATCGCCTCCGGAATCGCCCACCACACGCAGGGCGTCCGGTCCCACGCGCACCTGAGTGTTGTGCCATTCGCGCTTCAGGACGCCGTTCTCCATGGCCGGGCGAAATCCGAACGCACGGAGTCGTCGCCGCTCCTGCGGCGACGACCACACCTGATGGGTGGCATCGAGGAGGGGGACGAGGCGCTCGATAATCGCTACACCGGGCGAGTCCCCCGCCGTGGTGGCGGGTTCCGTGCTCACCCTCCCAGTATGGAGATTCGAACGGCGTTTCGCCGGGTGTCGGCACCGCATACGCGTTTGTGTGTATGATGCCCGTTCCGCCGCCGCCGTCCCTTCGTGCCTTTAGCGTGGCGCGGTGGTCGTCGGTGGCCGCGCCGACGTGCCCGAACCGCTTCCCGCCCACATATTCCGCGTGTTCGCGCCAACGGCGCCCGTTCCCCCATGCCCGTTCATCGTCACGCTCCCGCCTGGAGGCTCTGCGACTTGAGCACGCCCACTGCCCGCCGCACACGTACCCGGGAATTCTTCCCGCAGGTGGATCCGAACGGGAAAGGATCCCCGGCGTCCCAGGCACCCAGTGTCCCGGAGGTCCCGAACCTCATCGCCATCCAGCGGGTGAGTTTCGATCATTTCCTCAATGAGGGGCTTCGCGAGACCGTCAACGACATCTCGCCCATCCAGGACTTCACCGGCACCCTCATGGTCGAGTTCGGTCCCTACACGATCGGCGGCTGGGAGCCCGGCCGGCCGTTCGACGAGATCATGGCGAACAACTCCATCAAGGAGTGCCGCGAGAAGGACATGACCTACGCGGCCCCCCTTACGATGGAGGTCTCCTTCGTGAACAAGGAGACGGGCGAGATCCGGCGCCAGAAGGTCTTCATGGGCGATCTCCCGCTCATGACCGAATGGGGCACCTTCATCATCAACGGCACCGAGCGCGTCATCGTCACGCAGCTCGTGCGGTCGCCGGGTGCGTACCTCATGGAGCCGAAGGATCGCGACAAGCAGGTCTTCATCGCGAACCTCATGCCGGCGCGTGGCTCATGGGTCGAGCTCGATATCGACAAGAAGGGCCTCGTCAACGTCCGCATCGACCGCAAGCGCAAGTTGCCGGTCACCACGCTGCTCTTCGCGCTGGGCTACACGCGCGACGACGTGTGCAACCTCTTCCGTCACCCGCTCGACAAGAAGCGCGTGAACCCCTTCATTGAGGCGACCCTCGAGAAGGACGCGACGGAGGGCGAGGCCGCCCGAGGGAACGGCAAGTCGCTCCAGGAGCTTCAGGCGATCGTTGCCGAGATGCAGAAGGTGGCGAAGAACATCGACACCGTCCCGGGCGATGAGCGCCTGCGGATCGAGGGCGAGATCGAGCGGTTCGAGAAGCGCATCGACCTTCGCGCGGGCGACCTCATGCAGAACGCCCTCATCGAGGTCTTCAAGAAGCAGCGTCCGGGCGAGCCGCCGACCGAGGTCAACTCGCTCAACCTGACACGTGGGCTCTTCTTCGACGCCAAGCGTTACGACCTTACGAAGGTCGGTCGCTACAAGCTCGACGCCCGCCTCGGCGCCGCGTCCGCCACGAACACGCGCACGCTGGCGAACCCACGGTTCACCGGTGCGCGTACCGGTATGACCGACGATCTGGTGGAGCTCATTCGACGGCTCGTCGACCTGCCGATCCGCTACGGCATCAACGAGGAGTCCACGGATTTCGCGGCGGACGGCATCATGCTGCCCCGGGAAGAGATGGTGCACGAGCTCGACGAGTACGAGCATTTCGGCAACCGGCGCCTGCGCACAGTCGGCGAACTCATTCAGGAGGCCTTCCGCATCGGCCTCTACCGGATGGAGCGCGTGGTTCGGGAGCGTATGAGCACCGAGGACCCCGACACCATCACGCCGCAGACGATCATCAACATCCGTCCGGTCGTGGCGGCGCTCAAGGAGTTCTTCGGGTCCTCCCAGTTGTCGCAGTTCATGGACCAGACCAACTCACTGTCCGGCCTCACTCACCGACGCCGCCTGTCGGCCCTCGGTGCGGGCGGACTCACCCGTGAGCGCGCTCCCATCGAGGTACGCGACGTCCACCCGACCCACTACGGCCGCATGTGCCCGATCGAGACGCCGGAGGGTCCGAACATCGGCCTCATCGGCTCACTGGCGTCACACGCCACGGTGAACGAGTTCGGTTTCATTCAGACGCCGTATCGCGTGGTCAAGGGCGGGAAGTTGCAGAAGGACGGCACGGCCGACTGGGAGATCACTTGGCTGGACGCCACTCAGGAAGAGAACCGGGTCATCGCACAGGCCAGTTCCGCGGTAGACCGAACCGGACGGCTCGTCGACGACGAGGTGCTCTGCCGGCGCAACGGCCAGCCGATCACCGTCCCGCCCAAGGGTGTCGAGTACATGGACGTCTCGCCCGACCAGATCGTGTCGGTCGCCACTGCACTCATCCCCTTCCTCGAGCACAACGACGCCAACCGTGCCCTCATGGGCGCCAACATGCAGCGCCAGGCCGTTCCGCTCTTGGTGAGTGAGGCCCCGCTCGTGGGCACCGGCATGGAGCACCGTGCCGCGGTGGATACCGGCGACGTCGTCATCGCCCTCCGCGGCGGCACCGTTGCCGCCGTCGATGCCACCCGCATCATCATCGACGTCAGGGGTGGCGAGCACGACCAGTACACCCTCGACAAGTTCATTCGCAGCAACCAGGGCACGCTCATCCACCAGAAGCCGATCGTGAAGGCCGGCGACACGGTGGAGGGCGGCCAGGTGCTGGCGGACGGATCGTCCACCGATCAGGGTGAACTGGCGCTCGGGAAGAACATGCTCGTCGCCTTCATGTCCTGGGAGGGGTACAACTTCGAGGACGCGATCATCGTGTCGCAGCGGCTCGTGAAGGACGACGTGCTCTCGTCGATCCACATCGAGGAGTACGAGATCGATGCGCGCACCACGAAGTTGGGTGCCGAGGAGATCACGCGCGACATTCCGAACCGCTCCGAGGAATCCCTCGCGGACCTCGATGAGCGCGGCGTCGTGCGTATCGGCGCCGAGGTCAAGTCGGGCGATCTGTTGGTCGGCAAGGTCACGCCTAAGGGCGAGACGGAGCTGACGGCGGAAGAGAAGCTGATCCGCGCCATCTTCAAGGAGAAGGCCGGCGAGGTGCGCGACACCTCCCTCAAGGTTCCCCACGGCGAGGGCGGCAAGGTCATCGACGTAAAGACGTTCTCCCGTGAGGCGGGCGACGATCTCTCTCCGGGCGTGAACGACCTCGTACGCGTGTTCGTGGCCAAGCGCCGCAAGATTGCGGAGGGCGACAAGCTTGCCGGACGTCACGGCAACAAGGGCGTCATCTCCAAGATCGTGCCGGACGAGGACATGCCGTTCCTCGAGGACGGCACGCCGATCGACATGATCCTCAACCCGCTGGGCGTGCCGAGCCGCATGAACATCGGCCAGGTCCTCGAGACCCACCTCGGGTGGGCGGCGAACAGTGGCTGGCAGCCGGGCCCCGACGGTACGACGAAGCGAACCTTCGTTGCCACACCGGTGTTCAGCGGCGCGACGCCGGCGGACGTGGACCGCGTCCTCGTGGAATGGGCACAGGCGCACGCCCACGAGCCGATCAACCTCAAGGTCAAGGGCGATGAGGGCGAAGGCCGTCGCGTGAGCGGCAAGGTCCGCCTGTTCAACGGCCGTACCGGTGACCCCTACGACGGCAAGGTGACCGTCGGGTACATGTACATGCTCAAGCTCCTGCACTTGGTGGACGACAAGATCCACGCCCGTTCGACGGGTCCGTACTCGCTGGTCACCCAGCAGCCGCTGGGCGGCAAGGCTCAGTTCGGCGGCCAGCGTTTCGGCGAGATGGAGGTGTGGGCACTCGAGGCGTACGGCGCGGCCTACACCCTGCAGGAGATGCTCACCATCAAGAGCGACGACACCGTGGGCCGCGTCAAGGCGTACGAGGCCATCGTGAAGGGCGAGAATATCCAGGAGCCCTCCATTCCGGAGAGTTTCAAGGTGCTCCTCAAGGAGATGCAGAGCCTCGGGCTCGATGTCCGCATCCAGGGCGAGACGGGTTCCGAAGTTGCGGCACGTGAGGACGACGAGCTCCTCCGCGCGGCCGAGGAACTCGGCATCGACCTGTCCGGCGCCCCACTCCCGATCGAGGATGAACTCGAACGGGAGGCAGAGGAGGCGAAGGCCGATGAGGCCATGAAGGTCGGCGCTGCCGCCGGCAACGCTCCCGACGACGCGGAGGCCAGCGCGTGATCGACATCAACAATTTCAACAGCATCTCGATCGGACTCGCGTCGTCGAAGCAGATCCGGCAGTGGTCGTCGGGTGAGGTTACGAAGCCCGAGACGATCAACTACCGCACGCTCAAGCCCGAGAAGGACGGGCTCTTCTGCGAGAAGATCTTCGGTCCGACGAAGGACTGGGAGTGCTACTGCGGCAAGTACAAGCGCGTCCGGTACAAGGGCATCATCTGCGAGCGCTGTGGCGTCGAGGTCACCCGGGCCAAGGTGCGCCGTGAGCGCATGGGCCACATCGATCTCGCGGCGCCGGTCAGCCACATCTGGTTCTTCAAGGGCGTGCCCACCCGTATCGGGTACATCCTCGACCTTGCGCCGAAGGAACTCGAGAAGGTCCTCTACTTCGCGGCGTCCATCGTCACGACGGTCAACGTCGAGAAGCGCGACGCCGACCTCCTCATCCTTCAGGAGCAGGTCGACGAGCACGTGCAGAAGTACATCCAGGAGCGCGACATCCGCGCCCAGGAACTGCGTGAGCGCCTTGAGCGTCGCGTGGGCTGGTTGCGCGAGGGCGAGGTCACGGGCTTCGATGTCGAAGACGACTTCTGGCTCCAGGACGTCGCCACCACGCGCGACCCCGAGAACCCCGACGCACCGCCGGTGCCACGCGAGGTCAGCGAGGGCGAGCGGAAGGCGATCGAGTCGGAGCTTCGTAAGGAAACCGACGCACTGACCCGCGACGACGAGCGCTACACCGAGGAGTCGGTGGAGCGCGTGCAGGAGGCGTGGAGCAAGTTCAAGGAGATCAAGCCCCGCGACGTCATCAACGACGACCAGCTGTTCCGCGAGATGCGTGACCGGTTCGCGTCGCCGTACGGTTTCGGTGAGTACTTCGAGGGGGGTATGGGGGCTCAGGCCATTCGCCAACTCCTCAAGGAGTTCGACCTCGAGGCCGAGGCGCTTACCTTGCGCGAGACCATCCAGACGTCCCGTGGCCAGCGACACGCGCGCGCGCTCAAGCGCCTGCGCGTGTGCTCGGCGTTCATCTACTCGGAGAACCGTCCGGAGTGGATGATCTTGGAGACGATCCCGGTCATCCCACCGGAACTGCGCCCCATGGTGCAGCTCGACGGCGGTCGCTTCGCCACTAGCGACCTCAACGATCTGTATCGCCGTGTCATCAACCGCAACAACCGCCTCAAGCGCCTGCTCGACCTCGGAGCCCCCGAGATCATCGTGAACAACGAGAAGCGCATGCTGCAGGAGGCCGTCGACGCGCTGTTCGACAACGGCCGTCGCGGTCGCGCGGTTACCGGTCCCGGAAACCGTCCGCTCAAGTCCCTCTCGGACATGCTCAAGGGCAAGCAGGGTCGCTTCCGTCAGAACCTGCTCGGCAAGCGCGTGGACTACTCGGGTCGTTCGGTCATCGTGGCCGGTCCCGAGTTGCGCCTGTACCAGTGCGGTCTGCCCAAGATCATGGCCCTCGAACTCTTCAAGCCGTTCATCATGAGCCGCCTCGTCGAGCGCAAGCAGGTCCAGAACATCAAGGCCGCCAAGAAGATGGTCGATTCGCAGATCCCCGAGGTCTGGGACGTTCTCGAGGAGGTCATCGCCGAACACCCCGTGCTGCTGAACCGCGC
Organism: Thermoleophilia bacterium; assembly: GCA_009694365.1. Lineage (GTDB taxonomy): Bacteria > Actinomycetota > Thermoleophilia > Miltoncostaeales > Miltoncostaeaceae > SYFI01. Next base: position 111,602 of record SHVE01000001.1, read on the forward strand.
CCCGACTCTCCACCGCTTGGGCATCCAGGCCTTCGAGCCCGTGCTCGTGGAGGGCAAGGCCATCCAGCTCCACCCGCTGGTCTGCACCGCCTTTAACGCCGACTTCGACGGCGACCAGATGGCCGTGCACCTGCCTCTGTCGGTGGAGGCGCAGAGCGAGGCCCGCATCCTGATGCTCTCGGCGAACAACATCCTGTCGCCAGCGCACGGACGCCCGATCACGGTCCCGAGTCAGGACATGATCCTCGGCCTGTACTACCTCACCTACTGCCCGACGGTGTATGTGCGGGAGACGGGTGAGGTGGGCAACGGACGCGCCATCGAGATGATCGACCTCTGGGACTCCGTGAGTCGCACGTACAAGATCCCGAAGGGCAACGAAGCGCGTATCGAGGGCGTCACGGACTGGGTCGCCAACCCCTTCGTGGAGGTCCCCCAGGCGCCACCGCGTCCGTTCCGCAGTGACGAGGAGCTCCTTGGGGCACTCGACCACCGTGTCGTCACGCTCCAGGACGTCGTGGAGATCCGCAGGATCTCGGGCGACCCGGACTCGCGCGTGGTCACCACGGCCGGCCGTGTGCTGTTCAACCACGAACTCTCCACAACGCTCGCGAAGTTGATCGCTCACGTGCCCGATTCGCACCCGTACCCGTGGCAGAACCAGGTGTTCACGAAGCGGGAACTCGGGGAGTTCATCGAGAAGTTGGTCGACCTCTACGGGGCGACCCCGGTCTCGATGATGCTCGACACCTTCAAGGCGATGGGCTTCACGTACGCCAGCCAGTCGGGTGTCACGATCTCCAAGAACGACGTGGTCATCCCGCCGGAGAAGGCGGAGATCCTCGCGAAGTACGACGCCGAGGTCCAGCGCTTCGAGGACTTCTTCGCCGACGGCCTGATGACCGCCGAAGAGCGTCACGAGCGCGTGGTGGCCCTGTGGGACGACGCCACCGACGAGGTTGCGGCCGCGATGCAGGAGCACCTGTACCGCCTCAACCCGATCTTCATGATGGCCAACTCCGGAGCTCGTGGATCGTTCAAACAGATCCGCCAGCTCGCGGGTATGCGTGGCTGCATGGCGAACCCGAAGGGCGAGATCATCGAGCGCCCGATCAAGAGCAACTTCATGGAAGGGCTCTCGGTTCTCGAGTACTTCATCTCCACCCACGGTGCCCGCAAGGGCCTCGCCGACACCGCCCTGAAGACCGCCGACTCGGGCTACCTCACTAGGCGCCTCGTCGACGTGTCCCAGGACGTCATCGTGCGCGAGCGCGACTGCGGCACCACTGAGGGCATCGAAGCCACGCTGACCCGTGACGGCGACCCCAACCCGTCGCTGCTCGGTCGGGTCGTCATCGGTCCGATCGTGGACACCGAGACCGGCGAGATCATCGCGGAGCTTCGCCCGGAGGCGCCCACGATCGACGACGAAGCCGCGGTGAACGCATACCGATCGGTGCAAATCGACAGTGTGCTCATCGGGCGGGTCGTGGAGCTCGGAAAACGTCACCCGACGGCGTCGGTGACGGTGCGCTCGCCGCTCAAGTGCCGCTCCGCAGTTGGCGTGTGCACCGCCTGCTACGGACGCAATCTCGCCTCGGGCAAGATGTGCGAGCCCGGTGACGCAGTGGGCATCATCGCCGCGCAGTCCATCGGCGAGCCCGGCACGCAGTTGACCATGCGTACCTTCCACACCGGCGGTGTCGCCGGCGCGGACATCACGCAGGGTCTGCCGCGAATCGTGGAGCTGTTCGAGGCCCGCAAGCCCAAGGCGCTTGCCCACGTGGCGGCGGTGGACGGCTGGATTCGTATCGAGGACGACGAGACCCGCTCCGGCGCGGCCATCCTCTACCTGGAGTCGCCGGTGAGCATCGAGGTCGGGCGCAAGAAGGAGCCCGCGACCCTGCCGGTCGAGTACAAGGTGCAAAAACGCACTCAGATCCGCCGTGACCTCTCGGACGGCGCCTGGGTGGAGGCGGGCGAACTCCTCACCGACGGATCGGCCTTCCCGAGTGACGTGCTGGGTGCGCAGTCCGGCATCGATCTCGGTCTCACGGGCACGGTTGTCTCGGTGACCGCCGGTCGTGCGGAGAAGGCCAGCTCGGCACGCACCATCAAGGTGGAGATTCTGGGCGAGGACGGCATCGAGGTTCGGCACATCCGTGTGCCGCTCGACCGTCCCCCGCCGCCGATCCACGAAGGAATGCACGTCCGGCAGGGTGTTCACCTCACCGGACCCGGTTGGGGAAAGGGCGACCGCGCCACCAACACCGAGGCGTACCTTGTCGCGCAGGTGCAGGTGGTCTACCGCTCGCAGGGAGTGGAGATCAACGACAAGCACATCGAGGTCATCGTCCGGCAGATGCTCCGCAAGGTGCGTATCGAGGAGCCGGGCGACACCAACTTCCTGCCCGGCCAGTTGGTGGACAAGCCGGTTCTCTTCCGTGAGAACCAGCGTGTGCGCCTCGCTGCGGCCGAGAAGCTCGCCCGCAGTCGCAAGCGTGTCAAGCGCACGCCGGAGGAGACCGAGGACCTGCTCGACTCCGCCATGTCCCGCTACGTACCCCTCATTCTCGGCATCACCAAGGCCTCGCTCGCCACAGAGTCGTTCCTCTCGGCGGCCTCCTTCCAGGAGACCACGAAGGTGCTGACCGACGCGGCGCTCGAGGGGAAGGTGGACTACCTGCGCGGCCTGAAGGAGAACGTGATCATCGGGAAGCTCATCCCGGCGGCCACAGGCCTTCGTCGGTACCGTCAGCTGGAGATCGAGCCCGTCCGTCGGGCACCGGCACTCCTCGAGTTCGATCTCGATGAGTCCTTCTCCCTCATGGAAGACGATGCGGACGACCTCGTCGGCGTCGTCGAGGCGGGTCGTACCTACTCGTTCGAGCCCGACCGCGAGCCGGACACCGACACCGACTCGGAGTAGGTCAGTCTGAGGGGTCCCCGTCGGGAGCAACGCTTTCGACGGGGGCTATCCCCGGCGTCTGCCAGGGCCACATCGGCGTACGGCGATCCTCGGGGTAGCGCGCTTGCGCCCGGGTCTCCTGCTCCACGCCGTACCGCGTGTGTGCCCAGATGGACTCGGGGCGTGCGAGGCGCACCGCGCCGATGAGGCCGACCGGCCACACGAGGATGCTGATCGCCGCGAAGATCCACTTGCCCTTCGTAAAGGTCACCACCGCAAGAACGATGCACACGACGTGCCAGGTGATGAGCACCCACGACCCTGTGACGTTGGCGTCTTGGACCACGTCAACCCAGAACGGGATCCCGAGCGCGATGATCGTCAGGAGCGCACCAAGAACGATGACGGCGTCGATCGAGCGCCGACCCTCGTGTGACCAGTAGACATCGCGGAGGGTGAGCCAGAGCGCGAACTCATCGAGGGTGAGGGCCGCCCCGAGCCCGAACAGGGTGGGGATGATCAGCCCCCAGGCCCCCGGCAGCTGGAGGTCCATGGCGATCCCCAGCACTCCGCTGATGAGGAGCAGGAAGATCCCCGGTACGAGGTGGTGGATGTGGGCACCGCCGATCGACACGTTGCCGAACGGACCCTTCCCCGCCTTGATCATGTGCGTGATCGTGCGGGTGACCAGGAACGTGATCAGGAACGCGATGAGCGTCATCTGCACGGTTCCGATCCCCGTCTGCGCGAACCGCTGCTGGAACGCATCAACCACCGGGAACATCTCCTCCCAGAAGCCGGGCTCCGGGGTGATGGTGGCGAGGATCACGGGGGTGTTCATACTTGAGAACTCTAGCCGCCCTCCCCCGTGACCCCCGGTGTTCGACACCTTGCCTGCGGGTTCCCCCGGTGTCAGACACCACCCCGGTGTCAGACACCTTGCCCTGCCACACCGATACCTATGCCAACCTGTTGAGGATGAACGCCGAGCCCATCACGTGACGAATCCCATCGGCGGCGACCGCGCTCCGCTTCCCGTCGTCCTCATCGCGCTGGTCGCGGGGGTCCTCGCGTTCACCACGGGCCAACCTCTGGTTCTGGCTGCGCTCGCCATCGGCGCGGTCGTCCTCCTCCTTGCGGCCCCGGGTCATCCCGGCCGGGTCGTTCTCGTGGGGGCGCTCGTCTCGGCGGCCGCAGTGGTCATCCTCACCCCGCTGGTCTCCGGGCAGGGGGATCTCGTGCTGTTCTCGCTTCCCGTTCCGTCACCGCTCAACGGCGAGATCACGGTCGAGGAGTTGGTGGCCGCCGCCGTCGCGGCTGCGCGCGTGCTCGCCACTGTGGCCCTGGTGGCGGCCATCGTCGCGTGGGCCGACCCCGATCGCATGCTGGCGGGTATCGGGCGCGTGGCCCCGCGATCGGCGCTGGTGTCGGCCCTCGCCGCTCGTCTGGTGCCCACTATGCGCCGGGACGCCCGTGCCATCTCCGAGACCGCTCGCCTTCGGGGGGTCGCGCTCACCACGGGGCCACGCATGGCGCGCGCCCGCGCCGCCGCTCCGCTGGCACTACCCCTCGTGGGGTCCGCCCTCGAGCGGGGGCTCGACGTCGCGGAGGCCATGGCCGCCCGTGGCTACGGGGAGGGGCGGCGCACGCGCCTTCCCGAGCGGGCCCTCGACTCGGGCGAGCGCGCAACGGTGCTCGTCGCGGTGCTCCTCGGGGTGCTCGTCATCGGGACCATCGGCACCGACGGAATCGACTTCACCGTCTTCCCGCGGCTCGGTCCGGTGGTCACTCCGGCAGCGGTGACGGTCGCCGCCATCGTCCTCGCCGGGCTCGTCCTCGCGGCCACCGCCCTCGCCCGCCCGCAGCGGGTTGGTCGGTCCGATTCACCGTGATACCGTCCCGCACCCGTTCGCCCGAACGATTGATGGTCAACGTCTGGTGACATGTCCCGGACCGCGCCTCATTCTCACTCGGTCGGGCGCCAAGACACGTCACGCCCAGTATCCGGAAGAGGCCTGTGCCCACGATCAACCAGCTGGTCCGCAAGGGCCGTACGCCCAAGGCGAGCAAGACCACCACGCCCGCTCTCCGCGGCGCACCGCAGAAGCGCGGGGTCTGCACGCGGGTCTACACCACCACGCCGAAGAAGCCGAACTCCGCGCTCCGCAAGGTCGCCCGTGTTCGTCTTACCAACGGCATGGAGGTCACCAGTTACATCCCGGGCGAGGGGCACAACCTTCAGGAGCACTCCGTCGTTCTCGTACGTGGCGGCCGCGTGAAGGATCTTCCCGGTGTCCGCTACAAGGTCATCCGTGCTGCACTCGACACGGCTGGCGTCTCTGACCGCAAGCAGGCGCGTTCGAAGTACGGCGCCAAGACCCCGAAGTAGGCACATGCCCCGCCGCGCAGCAATCTCACGCCGTCCGCTCATCGCAGACCCCGTCTACGACAACGCGATGGTCACGCAGATGATCAACAAGGTTCTCAAGGACGGCAAGAAGTCCGTCTCCGAGCGCACCGTCTACAACGCACTCGAGCGCATCCGCGATCGCACCGGACGTGACCCGGTTCAGGTTATGGAAGAGGCAATCCGCAACGTCACCCCGGTGCTCGAGGTCAAGAGCCGCCGCGTGGGTGGTGCCACGTATCAGGTGCCGATCGAGGTTCCGCCCCGCCGTGGTCGTACCCTCGCCATCCGCTGGATCGTCCGTTTCTCACGCGAGCGTCGCGAGAAGCAGATGGGTGAGCGCCTCGCGAACGAGTTGCTCGACGCACTCGGGTCACAGGGTGGTGCGTTCAAGCGCAAGGATGACCTGTACCGGATGGCTCAGGCGAACAAGGCCTTCGCGCACTACCGCTGGTAAGCGCGATGTCGGTTCCGCCAGGGGCCCACACGGGCTTGCATCGATGAGAGGAATCGCGGGGCGGATCCACCCCCCCGTGCCACATCCGTACGGACAGGTGATCTGACGTGTCGACCGAACTGAAGAATGTCCCGCTCGACCGTACCCGCAACATCGGGATCATGGCGCACATCGACGCCGGCAAGACGACCACGACGGAGCGCATCCTCTACTACACCGGCCGCACGCACCGGATCGGTGAGGTGCACGAGGGCGCGGCGACCATGGACTGGATGGAGCAGGAGCAGGAGCGCGGCATCACGATCACGTCGGCCGCCACGACCTGCTTCTGGCGCGACCACCGCATCAACATCATCGACACGCCCGGACACGTGGACTTCACCGTCGAGGTGGAGCGCTCCCTGCGCGTCCTCGACGGCGCCGTGGCCGTGTTCGACTCGGTCGCCGGCGTCGAGCCGCAGTCCGAGACCGTATGGCGTCAGGCCGATCGCTACGGCGTTCCGCGCATCGCCTACGTCAACAAGATGGATCGCATCGGCGCCGACTTTCCCGCGGCCATCCAGACGATGATCGACCGCCTCGGCGCCCGCGCCGTGCCGATCCAGCTGCCCATCGGTGCGGAGGGCGACTTCGCCGGGGTCGTCGATCTGGTCGAGATGAACGCCACGACCTACCGGGACGACCTCGGTACCGAGGTCGAGGTGGGTCCGATCCCGGCCGACATGCTCGACGACGCCGAACTGGCACGCATCACGCTCATCGAGGTGCTCGCCGACACGGATGACGAACTCGCCGAGATGTACCTCGAGGGCGTGGACATCCCGGCCGACCGCATCAAACTGGCCATCCGCCGCGCCGTCCTCGCCATCTCGGTCACACCCGTCCTCTGCGGCTCGTCGTTCAAGAACAAGGGCGTGCAGCCGCTGCTCGACGCTGTTGTCGACTTCATGCCATCCCCGCTCGACGTTCCGCCCGCCCAGGGCGTGGACGACTACGGCAACCCAGCGGAGCGCCGGTCCGACCCATCGGCCCCGTTCGCCGCTCTGGCCTTCAAGGTGATGAGTGACCCCTACGTGGGCCGCCTCACCTTCCTACGGGTGTACTCGGGGACCATCACCGTCGGCACCGGCATCATCAACGCGACCAAGGGCGAGCGCAAGGAGCGCATCGGTCGCCTGCTCATGATGCACGCGAACCACCGCGAGGACGTGTCCTCGGCATCGGCCGGAGACATCATCGCGGCCGTCGGCCTCAAGACCACGACCACCGGTGACACCCTCTGCGACCCGGCCAACCCGGTGATCCTCGAAAAGATGACCTTCCCCGAGCCGGTCATCCGCCTGGCCATCGAGCCCAAGACCAAGGTCGACCAAGAGAAGCTCTCCACTGCCCTGCAGCGCTTGCAGGACGAGGACCCGACCTTCCGGGTACGCACCGACGAGGAGACGGGCCAGACCGTCATCGCCGGAATGGGCGAACTGCACCTCGAGATCATCGTGGACCGCCTCATGCGCGAGTTCAGCGTGGACGCCAACGTGGGTGCACCCCAGGTGGCCTACCGCGAGACCATCCGCAAGCGTGTGGAGAAGGTCGAAGGCCGCTTCGTCCGCCAGTCCGGCGGTCGCGGGCAGTACGGCCACGTCTACGTCACGGTCGAGCCGAACGAGCCCGGCAAGGGCTACGAGTTCGAGAACAAGACCGTGGGTGGCTCAATCCCCAAGGAGTTCGTCCCTGCCGTGGACGACGGCATCCGCGAGGCGCTGGAAGGCGGCATCGTCGCCGGCTACCCCATGGTGGACATCCGGGTCCAGCTGATCGACGGCTCCTACCACGACGTCGACTCCAACGAGGGCGCGTTCAAGATCGCCGGCTCCATGGCCGTCCGCGAAGCCGCCCGCCGTGCGAGCCCGTGCCTGCTCGAGCCCCTCATGGCCGTGGAAGTGGTAACCCCCACCGAGTTCATGGGAACCGTCGTCGGCGACCTCAACGGCCGCCGTGGTCGTATCGGCGGCATGGAGGAGAAGGGCACCAGCGGAACCATCCAGGCCCAGGTGCCGCTCTCCGAGATGTTCGGCTACGCCACCTCGGTCCGTTCGGCCACCCAGGGCCGCGCCACCTTCAGCATGCAGTTCGACCACTACGCCCAGGTCCCCAACTCGATTTCCGAGGAGATCAAGGCGAAGGTAGGGGCGGGGTCTCACTAACGCGGTCACCCGTCCGCCGGGGTTTGTAACGCTCGATCCATTCGTCGGGTCCCGGTATCTGGTTTTCGGGTCCGTCCCCACCGCGACATGACGTACGCGCCACGGACGCTCGAGGTCGGCATGGCGGCATGGACACTGGCGCGGGACCGTGATGAGCGGTTCCATGCCGCACCGCGAGGCGTGGGTCGCCATGTGCCGCCCCCTCATCTGTGTCAGGTGTGCAGCAGCCGGTCCAGATGGACCGCGGGGTGGACGGCATCGGTGCCCGTGAGGTCGGCGATCTGGTGGCGGCACGAGACTCCGGCCGCTACGACGGGGCCGGTGGCGGCCCGAATGGCGGGTGCCAGGCGGTCCTCGCCGATGAGGCGGGAGACGTCGGGGTGCTGGTACCCGAAGGCCCCGGCCATGCCGCAGCAGCCGGCGTCGGTGGCGGTGGCGTGGGGGCCGAGGGCGGCTACGGCGGCCGTGTCTCCGACGGCCCGAGAGTGGCAGTGGCGGTGCACGAGGGGCGCGTCGGAGTTGGTGGGTATCTCGCACCCGAGATCCACGACGGCGCGTTCGAACGAGATGACCGCGTCCGCCACCCGGGTTGCCCGGGGGTCGTCCGGCAACAGCCACGGGAGGTCGGCCGCGAGCATCGAGAGGCACGAGGGTTCGAGCACCACGATCGGGCGCCCCTGTGCGGTGGCGGGGTGAAGCGTGCGCAGCAGGTGTCGGCCCTGTGTGCGTGCGAGGTCGGGCATCCCTTGCGACAGCGCGGGTCGCCCACAGCATCCGCCCGCGAGCACCGCTACGTGCGCGCCGGCCGTGGTGAGTACGCGAACGGCGGCGTCACCGGTGGCCGGTTCTAAGAATCGGGTGAACGTGTCGGCGAAGAGTGCGAGGGGTACGCCGTTGCCGGACGGTGGGGGAGGGCGCCAGGCGCGGGTTGGCGTGGGCACGGGGCGACCGAGGCGCCGCTCGGCCCTGCGGGAGATGCGTTCCGCGAGGCGCGGGGACGTTGATCCGGCCCGGAGTAGGTCGTGGGCGTGCGCCGCCGCGAGAGTCAGGAGCCCCGGCCGCTGCTCCGCGTGGCGCGCCACCAGCGCCTCGACCTTGAGCCGCGACATGTCCACACCGGCGGGGCATTCGGTGGCGCAGGCGTGGCACGACAGGCACAGGTCGAGCGCCTCGTGCAGCCCGGGGTCGGCGAGGCCGAGCTCTAGGCGTCCCTCGATTGCGGCCCGCAGCAGTACCGCGCGGCCACGGGTCGAGTGGCGCTCGTCGCGCAGCGCTTGATAACTCGGGCACATCACGGAGTCGGACCGGCGGCACTGCCCGTTGCCGTTACAGGCCTCGATTGCCCGTTGCAGGCCGCCGTCCGCCTCGAACGACACCGCGGTGGGGATGGCGTGCGGTGCGGGCGACACCGCGATCCGCAGGCCGGAGTCGAGCGGTTCGGGGTGGATGATGATTCCGGGGTTGAGGATCCCGAGGGGGTCGAGCGCGTACTTGACGGCCTGAAACCGGTCGATCATGTCGGGGGAGTACATGCGGGGCAGCAGTTCTCCACGTAGGCGGCCGTCGCCGTGTTCGCCCGACAGCGATCCGCCGTGCGCGTGCACGATGTCGGCCACCCCTTCGGCCACTTGGCGCATTGTCGCCACGGCTCCGGGGGCCCGTAGGTCGACCGTGGGGCGGATGTGCAGGCATCCGACGCTCGCGTGGCCGTACCAGATGGCGTCGCCCATGCCCGCGTCGGTGAGCAGGTGTCGCACCTCACGGGCGAAGGCGGCAAGGTTCTCGGGTGGTACTGCGGGGTCCTCGATGAACGGGATGGGTTTCTCATCATCCGTTACGCGCAGTGCCCGTGCGATCCCCGTGCGGCGGATGGTCCACGCGGCGGCCTGATCGCGCGGGTCGGTGAGCACGGTGGCACCGGAATGCGCCTGGGCCCGCGCGGTGGCCTCTCCGGGCTCGCCCGAGTATTCGACCATGAGCATGGCCGGGGCGCGGCCCACGATGCGGAGCAGGGCGGCCTCGGGTGCCGCACGGTTGGCCGGGTCCAGCAATGAGCCGTCCATGAGTTCGATCGCCGAGGGCCTGCCCTGTAGAAGGCCGGGAACGGCCTGGAGGGCCGTGTCCATGTCGGGGAAGGAGATCAGCACGAGCGCCCGCTCCTTAGGGGGCGCCACCAAGCGGACGGTTGCCGAGCGCAGTACGGCCAGGGTGCCCTCGCTGCCGCAGATGAGGCGTGGCCAATCGGGATCGGGCCCGGCGATGGCATCGAGTGCGTAGCCCGACACCCGGCGCATGAGGGACGGAAACCCGTCCGCGGTCGCAAAGGCCCGGGCGGCGGTGAGGGGGGCGGGTACGGGGCCACCGCGACGAAGCAACGCCGCCGTTCCGTTCGCCAGTACCACGTCCAGCTCTACGAGGTGATCGGCGGTGGTCCCATACACCACCGATCGCGCACCGGAGGAGTTGTTACCGATCATTCCGCCGAGCGTGGCGCGGCTCGATGTGGCCACATCGGGGCCGAAGGTGAGCCCGTGCACCGCCGCGGCGCGGTTGAGGTCGTCGAGTACCACCCCCGGTTGCACCCGTGCCGTGCGCGATCCGGGATCGACCTCGATTCCCCGCAGCGCGGACGTGTCCACCACAAGGCCCGTGCCTAGGGCCTGCCCGGCAAGGCTCGTTCCCCCCCCGCGCATGGTGAGAGGCACTCGGTGGCGCGCACAGGTGTCCACGGCGAGTGCGAGATCGTCCACGTGGCCGGCCCGCAGAACCGCGGTGGGGCACCGTCGGTAGAGGCTCGCGTCCACCGCGTAGAGCTCTCTCGTGGCCGTGTCGCCCCGTACCTCGCCACGGGCCTCACGGGCAAGGTCGAGCAGCAGATGACGCCCGTCGTTCACGCAGGAATCGTAGGCCCCAACCGGGTTCGCGGGTCGGCCTTGCGAGCCGTGCCGGTCGTGCTACTCTCCACCGGCTCGTGAGAGCAAGGTCCTCTTCACGCGCGGCCAAATGGGCCGCGCGTTGCATGAAGAGGCCATATCGAGAAGCACTGGCGGGTGCCGACCCCAATGGTCGCACGCCCGCTCGGACGCGCATGAGGAGCGAGTGATGGCGAAGCAGAAGTTCGATAGGTCGAAGCCCCATGTGAACGTGGGCACCATTGGTCACGTCGATCACGGCAAGACGACCCTAACTGCTGCCATCACCAAGACGCTGGCCGCGAAATACGGCAACACCGAGGTGCGCAGCTTCGACGAGATCGACAAGGCCCCCGAGGAGCGCGAGCGCGGCATTACCATTGCCACCTCGCATGTGGAGTACGAGACCGCGGCGCGTCACTACGCCCACGTCGACTGCCCGGGTCACGCCGACTACATCAAGAACATGATCACAGGTGCCGCGCAGATGGACGGCGCGATCCTCGTGGTGTCGGCGGCCGATGGCCCCATGCCACAGACCCGTGAACACATCCTGCTCGCCCGTCAGGTGGGCGTGCCGTACATCGTGGTGGCCCTCAACAAGGCCGACATGGTGGACGACCCCGAGCTGCTCGAGCTCGTAGAACTCGAGGTCCGTGAACTCCTGACGGCGTACGACTTCCCCGGCGACGACGTCCCGGTCATTCAGGTCTCCGCCCTCAATGCGCTCAACGACGACGCTGACGCTCAGGAGCAGGTGCTCGCGCTCATGTTGGCGGTGGACGAGTACATCCCGGTCCCCGAGCGCGACGTCGACAAGCCGTTCCTCATGCCGATTGAGGACGTCTTCACCATCACCGGGCGCGGCACCGTCGCGACCGGTCGTGTCGAGCGCGGCATCATCAAGGTGGGCGAAGAGGTCGAGATCGTCGGCATGGCGCCAACGACCGAGAAGACCGTCGTCACGGGCGTCGAGATGTTCCGTAAGTTGCTCGACCAAGGGCAGGCCGGCGACAACATTGGCGCCCTGCTCCGCGGTGTGAAGCGCGACGACATCGCCCGCGGCCAGGTGCTCGCGAAGCCCGGCAGCATCACCCCCCACACCAAGTTCAAGGCGCAGGTGTACGTGCTCTCCAAGGAGGAGGGCGGCCGTCACACGCCGTTCATCAACGGTTACCGCCCGCAGTTCTACTTCCGCACCACCGACGTGACCGGCGTCATCCAGCTCCTCAACGGAATCGAGATGATCATGCCCGGCGACAACGCGGTGCTCGAGGTCGAGCTCATCGTGTCGATCGCCATGGAGGACGGGCTGCGGTTCGCCATCCGTGAGGGTGGTCGTACCGTGGGTGCCGGCGTCGTGGAGTCGATCATCGAGTAGCGGCAACCGCAGTTCGGGCCCCGTCACCCCTTCCCGGGGGGCGGGGCCTTCGCTTTCCCCGGTATGAGAGACGAAGAACGAGACGACAGAACCTTGATCACGCAGAACAAAATCCGAATCAGGCTTAAGGCCTACGATCACGAGCTGATCGACAAGAGCGCTGCCTCCATCGTGGAGACGGCCCAGCGGACCGGCGCGACCATCTCAGGTCCCGTGCCCCTCCCCACGGAGTGCCATCGCTACTGCGTCATCAAGGGTCCGTTCAAGGACAAAGACTCCCGCGAGCACTTCGAGATCCGTACCCACAAGCGTCTCATCGACATCTTCTCGCCCACACCCAAGACGGTGGATTCGCTTATGCGTCTCGACCTGCCGGCCGGTGTGGACATCGAGATCAAGGTCTGACGGTGGCCGCAATCATCGGACGCAAGATCGGCATGACCCAGATCTTTGCCGAGGACGGGGCGCGCGTGCCGCTCACCGTCATCGAGGCGGGTCCGTGCCCCGTGGTGCAGGTGAAGACCGACGAGCGCGACGGGTACTCCGCCGTGCAACTCGGCTTCGGTGCGTCCAAGGCCAAGCACATCAACAAGCCCGAGCAGGGTCATCTCGCCAAGGCCGGTGCGCCGCTTATGCGCCACCTCTTTGAGTTCTCAACCGACGAGCTCGGCACGGACGACCTCGCGGAGGGTGGGGTCGTCACCGTGGCGTCGTTCGTTCCGGGGTCGTACGTCAAGGTCACCGGAACCTCCAAGGGCAAGGGCTACGCGGGAACGATCAAGCGTCACAACTTCGCCAGCGGACCGAAGAGCCACGGCTCCCACAACGTCCGCGGACCCGGTTCCATCGGTGCGGCCGCCTACCCCGCGCGCGTGTTCAAGGGCATCCGGATGGCCGGCCACATGGGGTCCCGCCAGGTCACCCAGCGCGGCCTACAGGTCGTGGACTACGACGTGGATCGCAATCTGCTGCTGGTCAAGGGTGCCATTCCCGGCGCCGTCGGTTCCATCGTGTGTGTGAGGCCCGACTGATGGCCGCGCACCTCCTGTCACCGACCGGCTCCGCGTCCGGCTCCGCCGAGGTCGGCACCGAGTTGGCCAGTCAGGTCATCAAGCCCCACCTCATTCACGAGGTCGTTACGGCCGAGATGGCGTGGCGTCGTTCCGGCACGGCCTCCACCAAGACCCGCTCCGACGTGAGCGGCGGTGGCGCTAAGCCGTGGCGCCAGAAGGGCACCGGGCGTGCCCGTGCCGGATCCAACCGCTCGCCCATCTGGACTGGCGGCGGCGTGGTCTTCGGTCCGCACCCCCGCAGTTACGGTGGCAAGGTCAACCGCAAGGCCCACCGGCAGGCGTTCCGCTCGGCCCTCAAGGCCCACGTGGAGCGCGGGACCATCGCCGTCATGGAGCCCACCGGCTGGGATTCGCCGTCCACCAAGCGCGCCGTTGCGTACCTGGGGCTGGCCCCCATCGAGATGGCGGCCCGTCCGCTGCTCGTGGTGGTCAACGAGTCGGCATCGCCCGAGGCGCTTTCATTCCGCAACCTGAGGGACGTGCGCGTGCTCGAGGCCCGCGACATCGAGACCGTCGACATCATGGCCGGACGTTCGGTTCTGGTCGAGCGATCCGTGTGGGAGCGCTGGAACGGCGCCCCCGCCCCCGGCAACGAGGACGGTGACGCATGAGCACGGATCTTCGCCACGACGTCCGCCGCGCGATCATCCGTCCCGTGGTGTCCGAGAAGAGCTACCGGCTCGTGCATGCGCACAACCAGTACACCTTCCGCGTGCAGGACGACGCCCACAAGGTGGAGATCCGTCAGGCCGTCGAAGAACTGTTCGACGTGACCGTCACGGACGTGCGCACCGTCACGGTTCAGTCCAAGCCGAAGCGTCGTGGCCGCACGGCCGGTCGTCGTCCCGGCTGGAAGAAGGCGATTGTCGAGCTCCAGCCCGGCGATTCCATCGACATCTTCGAGGGTGCATAGGCATGGGTATCCGTAAGCACAAGCCGACATCCCCTGGGCGCCGCTTCGTCGCGAGTTCCGACTTCGCGGAGGTTACGAAGGCCACTCCCGAGAAGTCGCTGCTCGGCAAGGTCAACAAGACCGGTGGCCGGAACAACAACGGCCGTATTACGACCCGCCACATCGGTGGTGGCCACAAGCGCCGCTACCGCATCATCGACTTCAAGCGGACCAAGGACGGCGTGCCGGCCCGGGTCGCCGCGATCGAGTACGACCCCAACCGCTCGGCGCGCATTGCGCTGCTGCACTACGCCGATGGGGAGAAGCGCTACATCGTGGCGCCGCTTCGCCTCGATGTGGGGGACACCGTGATGAGCGGTCCGGGAGCGGACATCCGACCGGGCAACGCCCTCGCGCTACGTGACATCCCCACGGGTACGATCGTGCACAACATCGAGTTGCAGATTGGCCGTGGGGGCCAGCTCTGCCGCTCCGCCGGCACCGGCGCCCAGCTCATGGCGAAGGAAGGCGACTACGCCACCCTCCGCCTTCCGAGTTCGGAAATGCGCATGGTGCACATCAGCTGTCGCGCCACGATCGGACAGATCGGCAATCCGTCCCACTCCAATGAAGTGGGCGGCAAGGCCGGGCGCAGCCGCTGGCGCGGGGTCCGCCCAACGGTCCGTGGTTCCGCGATGAACCCGGTGGACCACCCGCACGGTGGTGGTGAGGGCAAGAGTAACTCGGGTCGCCATCCGGTGACCCCCTGGGGCAAGCCGACCAACGGTCACCGTACGCGTGACCCGAAGAAGGCAAGCCAGTCCATGATCGTCCGAGGACGCAAGCGCGGCAAGCACACGGAAGGCCGATGAGTCGTAGCCTGAAGAAGGGTCCGTTCGTGGACCCCAAGTTGCTGAAGAGGATCGAGGACATGAACGTCGCGAGCGAGAAGCACATGCTCCGCACGTGGTCGCGGTCGTCCACGATCTTCCCCGAGATGGTGGGTCACACCATCGCCGTTCACGACGGGCGCAAGCACGTGCCGGTCTACATCTCGGAGGGCATGGTGGGCCACAAGCTGGGCGAGTTCGCGCCCACGCGCACCTATAAGGGCCATGGCGACGACCGACAGACCTCGAGGCGCTGAGGTGAGCACCACGGAAACCATCACCGATGCCGTTGAGGCCGACGTGCCCGAGGTGACCATCGCGGCCACGTCCTCCCCCGCCCAATCGGCCCGGACTGCCCATCGTGCTCCGGCGCGTCCGGAGGCCACGGCCAAGTTCGTGCGCGTGTCCGCCCGTAAGGCCCGCCTCGTGGCCGACCTCATTCGCGGCCAGGCCGTTCCCAACGCGCAAGCGATCCTCGCCTTCTGCACCCGCGATGCTGCCGTACCTGTACGCAAGGTGCTGGAGTCCGCGATGGCCAATGCGGATCACAACGTCGGGCTCACGGTGCGCGACCTCGTCATCGTCCGCGCCACCGTGGACGAGGGCCCGACCATGGCCCGGATGCGTCCCCGCGCCCAAGGGCGCTCGAGTCGCATCAACAAGCGCACCTGCCACATCACGATCGGCCTCGGCGTGCCTGACGCCACCGCCTCAGGGAGACGTGCCTGATGGGTCAGAAGGTTAACCCCACCGGGTTCCGCATCGGCATCCTCCAAGGCTGGAAGAGCAACTGGTACACCGAGCGCGACTACGCCGCGTATCTGGACGAGGACCGCGCGGTGCGCGCCCACATCACGGGCAAGCTGAGCCACGCGGGACTCGCGGACATCCAGTTGCGCAAGGACTCCACCAAGTTGACCGTGGACATCTTCACGGCTCGGCCCGGAATCGTCATCGGCAAGAGTGGCTCCGAGGTGGACGCGCTCCGGCGTGAGCTGAACCAGCTCACCAAGAAGCAGATTCAGATCAACATCAACGAGGTCAAGCGCCCCGAGTTGGATGCGACGCTGGTGGCACAGTCCATCGCCGAGCAGCTCGAGGGCCGGGTCTCGTTCCGTCGCGCGATGAAGCGCGCGCTCACCTCCGCCATGCGGTCCGGCGCTCAGGGCGCCAAGGTGCAGTGCGGCGGGCGCCTCGGCGGTTCGGAGATGTCCCGTTCGGAGCACTACTCCGACGGGCGCGTTCCACTGCACACGTTGCGTGCGGACATCGATTACGGCTTCGCCGAGGCGAAGACCACCTTCGGCCGCATCGGCGTGAAGGTGTGGATCAACAAGGGCGAAGTTCTGCCGGAGGGTGTCGTTGACGCCCGCGGGCGCAACCTTGACGCTGACGCCGGCGCACCCCCGCGCCGTCCGCGCCGTGACAGCGGCAGTGGCCCCGGTGGCCAGGGTGGCCCTCGTCGTAGCGGCGGCGCTCCGCTGTCGTCGGGGACGAGGTAACGCCATGCTGATGCCAAAGCGCACCAAGTTCCGCAAGGCGCACCGCGGCCGTCGCCAAGGTCTGGCGAAGGGTAACCAGGAAGTCAGCTTCGGCCAGTACGGCCTGAAGTCGCTTGACAACGCGTGGGTCACCAACCGGCAGATCGAGGCCAGTCGGGTGGCGATGACCCGCTACATCAAGCGTCAGGGCAAGGTCTGGATCAACCTCTTTCCGCACCTCCCGGTCACCAAGAAGCCGGCCGAGACCCGCATGGGGTCTGGCAAGGGCTCTCCGGAGACGTGGGTGGCCGTGGTCAAGCCGGGCAAGGTCATGTTCGAGTTGGCCGGCGTTCCGGAGGACGTGGCCCGCGAGGCCATGCGTCTGGCGGCCATGAAGTTGCCGGTCCGGTGCAAGTTCGTTATTCGTGAGGAAGCCTGATATGCCCACCCAGAAGGCCAGCGAACTGCGTGAACTCTCCGGGGACCAGCTCGCACTCACACTCGAGGAGTCGCGCCAGGCGCTCTTCAACCTGCGTTTCCAGTTGCCCACCGGGGCGCTTGAGCGCACCACCGAGATCGGCATCCGCAAGCGCGAGATCGCCCGGATCCTGACGATCGCGCGCCAGCGGGAGATTGCGCAGGAGGAGACCACACGTGGCTGAGACGCCCCAAGAGTCCGTTGTCCGGCGCAAGGTGCGCCAGGGCGTCGTGACCAGTGACGCCCGTGACCGCACGATCACCGTGCGTATCGATATGTCACGTCGTCATCCGGTGTACGGCAAAACCGTTCGCTCGTCGTCGAAGTTGCACGCGCACGACGAGGCGAACGCGGCGGGTGTGGGCGATGTCGTCCGCGTCATCGAGACCCGCCCGCTGTCGAAGCAGAAGCGTTGGCGTCTCGTCGAGATCGTCGAGAAGGCCCGTTAGGAGTTACGGATGATCCAGAACGAATCACGACTCCGCGTGGCGGACAACACCGGTGCCCGGGAGATCCTGTGCATCCGCGTGCTCGGTGGCAGCCGTCGGCGCTACGCGCACGTGGGCGACACGATCGTCGCCACCGTCAAGGCGGCCACCCCGAACGGGGCGGTCAAGAAGGGCGATGTCGTCAAGGCGGTCGTGGTGCGCACCAAGAAGTCGCACCCCCGGGCCGACGGCACGTTCATCGCCTTCGACGAGAACGCGGCGGTCATCATCGACAACGCCCAGAACCCACGCGGCACCCGAATCTTCGGGCCCGTCGCTCGTGAGCTCCGCGAGAAGCAGTTCATGAAGATCGTCTCACTCGCGCCGGAGGTGCTCTAGTGCCCGCGCGCGTGAAGAAGGGCGACCAGGTCATGTGCATCGCCGGCAAGGACAAGGGCCGTTCCGGCACCGTCCTGCGGGTCCTGCCCGCCGAGGACCGTGTGCTTGTGGAGGGCCTCAACATCATGAAGCGCCACACCAAGGCGCGTCCGCCCGACGATCCGGGCGGCATCATCGAGAAGCCGGCGTCGATGCATCTGTCCAACGTCATGCCGATCGACCCGTCCGACAAGAAGCCCTGCCGTGTCCGTATTGAGGAGAAGGACGGCAAGCGCATCCGTGTCTCCGCCCGTACCGGAAAGGCGCTGGACTCGTGAGCACCGAGACCGCCACCGCCATCCCGCCCGCACGACTCAAGGCCCTGTACGAGGACGACGTTCGCCCGAAGTTGCAGGACCAGTTCGCATATTCGTCGTCGATGCAGCACCCGCGCATCACCAAGATCACGCTCAACATGGGTGTGGGTGACGCGAAGACGAACCTGAAACTGCTCGACGAGGCGGCGGGACAACTCGCGCGACTCGCAGGCCAGAAGGCGGCGATCACCACGGCCCGTACCTCCATCGCACAGTTCAAGTTGCGCGAAGGTATGCCGATCGGTGCCAAGGTCACTCTCCGGGGCGCCCGCATGTGGGAGTTCCTCGATCGGCTCACGTCGGTCGCGTTGCCCCGGATCCGCGACTTCCGAGGTCTCAACCCCGACGGGTTCGACGGCCGTGGCAACTACAACCTCGGTCTCAGAGAGCAGACGATCTTCCCGGAGATCGACTACGACACGGTCGAGAAGGTGCGCGGACTCAACGTCACCATCACGACGACGGCCACTACCGACGAAGAGGCCCGGGCGTTGCTCGGACATCTCGGTATGCCGTTCCGGGCGGAGGGGTACAGCGCAGATGAGCGCGCGATCCGCCGTCGCAAGAAGATGCGCAAGTACGGCCGCGGCCGGCGATAAGGAAGGTTCACGAACTCGTGGCAAAGACGTCCCTCAGGGTGAAGGCCTCACGGCCGACCAAGTACCCCACGCAGGTGTACTCACGCTGTCATCGGTGTGGTCGCTCGCGTGCGGTGTTTCGTAAGTTCGGGCTGTGCCGCATCTGTCTGCGCGACGAGGCCCACGCCGGGCACATCCCCGGCATGACGAAGGCGAGTTGGTAACCGGATGCTGACCGATCCGATCGCCGACATGCTCACCCGCATCCGCAACGCCAACATGGCGCTGCATGACGAGGTGCGGATGCCGGGAAGCCACATGAAGTCGGGCCTCGCCCGCGTTCTTCAGGACCAGGGCTACATCACCGGCTTCGCCACCACCGTCGACGGCGCGCACTCCACGCTCACCGTCACGCTCAAGTACGACCAAGACCGCCGCCGGGTCATCACGGGGATCACCCGGGTGTCCACGCCCGGTCGCCGCGTGTACGCCGACAAGGACTCCCTGCCCAAGGTTCTGGGTGGTATGGGTGTCGCCATAATCTCGACCTCTCAGGGTCTCCTCACGGGCCATGAAGCCCGCCGCCGCGGTGTCGGTGGCGAGGTCCTGTGCACGGTCTGGTAGCGGAGGATCTGACGTGAGCCGAATTGGACGCGCACCGATCTCCGTTCCCGACGGGGTGACGGTGGACATCACCGGGCAGAAGGTCACCGTGACCGGGCCCAAGGGCACCCTCAAACACGTGGTCGCAGAGCCCATCCGGATTGTCCAGGAGGACGACGCGCTGCTGGTCACGCGCCCGACCGACCGTGGACCGCACCGTTCGCTACACGGGCTGTCACGCAGCCTCGTGGCGAACATGGTGACCGGGGTGACCGAGGGATTTGAGCGCCGCCTCGAACTCGTGGGCGTGGGTTATCGTGCCCAGATGAAGGGCACGACCCTCGAAGTCGCGGTGGGATTCTCCCACCCGGTGCAGGTCGAGGCGCCGGAGGGCGTCACGTTCAATGTCCCCGATCCGACCCGGATCGTCGTCACCGGCATCGACAAGCAGCAGGTCGGCCAGATCGCGTCGGAGATCCGTCGCGTGCGTCCGCCCGAGCCGTACAAGGGCAAGGGCATTCGCTATGCAGGAGAGAATGTCCGCCGCAAGGTCGGCAAGAGGGCTTAGGGGCTAAGGGAGACATGGGGAAGATCACCACTCGCGACGCCCGCGCACGGCGTCATCGCCGCGTTCGCGGCAAGGTCCACGGCACGGCTGAGCGTCCGCGCTTGTCCGTGGCGCGTTCCAACCTGCGTATCTACGCGCAACTCATCGACGACGACCGAGGTCACACCCTCGCCGCCGCCGGTTCGCACGAGACCACTCTCAAAGCGTTGGCCAAGGGGCCGGCGGCGGGTGAGGTGGGCAAGCTCATCGCCGAGCGCGCGAAGGCGGCGGGCGTCAGCCGCGTCGTCTTCGATCGCGGCGGTTATCTGTACCACGGGAGGGTCAAGTCCCTCGCCGACGGTGCCCGCGAGGGCGGGCTCGAGTTCTAGGAGCGGGGAAGAGAAATGGCAGAGCGTAGACGCGAGAAGGTCACGACGGAGGGCGTTGAGCTCACCGAGCGCGTGGTCCAGGTCAACCGTGTCGCCAAGGTCGTCAAGGGCGGCCGTCGCTTCTCGTTCTCGGCCCTGGTGGTCGTGGGCAACGAAGTGGACGCGGTGGGTGTGGGTCACGGCAAGGCGAATGAAGTTCCCCTTGCCATCCAGAAGGCCGTGGACGACGCGAAGAAGAACATGTTCCGGGTGCCGCGCTACGGCGCGACGATCCCGCACCAGACGATCGGCCACCACGGCGCGGGTCGCGTGCTGCTGAAGCCCGCCGCTCCCGGTACCGGGGTCATCGCCGGTGGGGGCGTGCGCGCCGTGCTCGAGCTCGGGGGCGTCCGCGACGTGTTGAGCAAGTCACTCGGCACCACCAACCCGGTGAACCTCGTGACGGCAACGGTCAACGGCCTCAAGTCGCTCCGTACGCCGGCGGAGGTCGCCAAGTTGCGTGGGATGACGGTTGCCGAGGTGCTGGGCATGTCCGGGGGGCGGGTCACCCCGGTCACCGACGACGCCCCGGCCGAGGTTGCGCAGGGGGTCACGGCGTGACCACGCTGAAGATCACCCAGATCCGATCGAAGATCGGCAGCTCCGAGCGTCACCGTGGCACCCTGCGTGCCCTCGGCCTCGGTCGAATCGGCAAGGTGGCGGTCCAGACGGACTCGCCGGCCCTGCAGGGCGCGCTCCGCAAGGTCGCGTCACTCGTGCGTGTCGAGGAGGTCGAAGATGGCAGCTGACGACGCAATCGTGGATCCCGAGGATGTCCGTCTTGAGAACCTGCGCCCCATCCCCGGTGCCAAGCACCGTCGGAAGCGTCTGGGCCGTGGCCCGGGGTCCGGCAAGGGCAAGACCTGCGGTCGCGGTATGAAGGGCGCGGGCTCGCGCTCGGGTCCCGGCCCACGTCCCGGCTACCGTGGCGGTACCGTCCCTCTGCACATGCAGAAGGGCAAGTTACCCGGTCCGAACCACAAGAAGTCCATGCCCATCGGTCCGTTCCGCACCAACTCGCTGCCGATCAACGTTGGTGCGCTCGGCGCATTCTTCGGCGCGGGTGACATCGTGGACGCTCAGGCCCTCTCCACGGTGGGCCTCGTGAAGAACAACGGCAACCGCGCGTGGCCGGTCAAGTTACTTGCGACCGGTGAGATCGGGTACGCCCTCATCGTGCGCGTGGATCAGGCCTCTCCCGCAGCGGTGGCCAAGATTGAGGCGGCCGGTGGCCGCGTCGAGCTCGTCGGCCAGGAGTAATGCCTCTGACCGGGAGCACGACGTGGTGCCCGGCGAGGACCTAGGCTAGGCCTCCATGCTTCAAGCGATGCTCAATTCGCTCCGGTCTCCGGAGCTCCGGAAGAAGTTGCTGTTCACCGCAGGCATCCTGCTGGTGTTCCGCTTTGGGTCGTTCGTGCCCGTGCCCGGCGTCAACGCCGATCGGCTGGCCGAGGCGATGAGCAATCAGGGCACCACGAACATCCTGAACTTCCTCAACCTGTTCGCGGGCGGGGCGCTCACACGGTTCGCCGTGTTCGCGCTGGGGATCATGCCGTACATCACCGCCAGCATCGTTCTGCAACTCCTCACCGTGGTCGTCCCGTCGCTCGAACGCCTCCAGAAGGAGGGTGAGTCGGGCTACGCCAAGATCACTCAGTACACCCGCTACCTCACCGTGGCGCTCGCTTTGCTGCAGTCGCTGGCCTACGTCATGTACTTCAAGTCGCAGGACGCCTTGTCCGACGTCAACGCGTCGCGCACCTTCCTTATCGTGCTGTCCCTCACGACCGGCACGACGTTGGTGATGTGGCTGGGAGAACTCATCACGCAGCACGGCGTCGGTAATGGTATTTCGCTGCTCATCTTCTGCTCCATCGTCTCGGCCCTTCCCGCCGCGATCTCCGGCTGGATCGGCCTGCCGCCGCTCACGGCCGTGATCATCGCGGTCATCGCTGTGGCAATCGTGTTCGGCGTCGTCTTCGTGAACGAGGGAGTCCGTCGCATCCCGATCCAGTACGCCAAACGGCAGGTGGGTCGACGCATGACGTCGGGGGGTACCACGTACATGCCGATTCGCGTGAACATGGCCGGTGTGATCCCCGTCATCTTCGCCGCCTCGGTCACCATCCTGCCGCCCACCCTGGCGGAGCTGGCGGGCGGTGGGTCGTTCTTCCAGGGCGTGGCCGACTTCCTGTCCCCGGGGTCCTGGTGGTTCATCGCGTTTGAGGGCGCGTTGATCGTGCTCTTCACGTACTTTTACACCGCCGTCCAGTTCAACCCGACGGAGCAGGCGGACAATCTCAAGAAGTACGGCGGTTTCATCCCCGGCGTCCGACCGGGCCGCCCCACGGCGGTGTACCTCGATCGCGTGGTCACCCGACTGACGCTGCCGGGTGCCATCTACCTTGCGCTCATTGCCGAGTTCCCGAACCTCATCTTCCGGTATCTGCCGGAGTCGAACGTGTTCTTCGGGCTCTTCGGCGGCACCTCGATGCTGATTGTGGTGGGTGTTGCGCTCGACACCATGCGGCAGATGGAGGCCCAGCTCATGATGCGGTCGTACGAAGGGTTTCTCCAATAGCCCGGCTGGTGCTGTTCGGACCCCCCGGCGCCGGTAAGGGCACGCAGGCCGAGTTCCTCAAGACGCGTGGGCTTCTGCACCTCTCCACGGGTGACCTGCTCCGCGCCGCTGTCACCACTGGGACACCGCTGGGTATCGAGGCCAAGCGCTACATGGATGCCGGCGATCTCGTTCCTGACGAGGTCGTCGTCGGCATGATCCGCGAAGCGCTCTCCGGGCGTGCGGATGACTTCATGCTCGACGGCTTCCCGCGCACGATTCCCCAGGCCCACGCGCTCGATGAGATGCTCACCTCACTGGGAACCTCACTCGACGGTGTGGTGTCGTTCGCGGTCTCCCGCGACGAACTCGTGCGCCGCCTTGCCGGACGCTGGATCTGTCGTGGATGCGGGCGCTCGTTCCACGAGGTATCTCACCCGTACGACGGGTCGGCGTGCGCACGGACCGGTGATCCCTGCGACCTCTACCAGCGGGATGACGACCGCGCGGAGGCCGTGAACAACCGCCTCGACGTCTACGACGCCCAGACGTCGCCGCTCATCGCGTACTACACGGAGCGCGGCCTTCTGCGCGAAGTCGACGGCGAGCGCTCCCCCGCCGAGGTTCAGGATCAGGTTGTCCAAGCGATCGCGTAGAGGGGCGGGGGCGATGCCGCCGCCCGCTGCGCCCCGGTCCGGGCCCATTCCGAAGAGCCCGGCGGAGATCGACGCGATGGCCGCGAGTGGCGCGGTGCTCGCACGGTGCCTCGACATTCTGGAGGCCGCGGTGGCCCCGGGCGTCACCACCAGGGAGCTGGACGAGATCGCGGAGGAGTTCATCCGCAGCGCGCGGGGGATTCCGGCGTTCAAGGGCTACCACGGGTTCCCGGGCACCATCTGCCCGTCCGTGAACGAGGAGGTCGTGCACGCGATCCCGGGTCCGTACGCCCTCCAGGGCGGTGACATCGTCTCGATCGATTGCGGCGTGATCTTGGATGGCTGGGTCTCCGACTCCGCCCGTACTATTCCGGTGGGCGATGTGGGCACGGTTGCCGCTGACCTCATGGACGCCACTCGCCGTTCACTCGCGGCGGGTATCACCGCCGCCGTTCCCGGCGCGCGGGTGGGCGACATCAGCGCGGCCGTGCAAGGTGTGGTGGAGCGCGCGGGCTTCAACGTGGTGCGCACGCTGGTGGGCCATGGGATCGGGCGCACCATGCATGAGGAGCCTCAGGTACCCAATTTCGGTACGGCCGGAACGGGCGTGCTGCTCGAGGAGGGCGTCGTCATCGCCATCGAGCCCATGGTTACCCAAGGCGATCCCGAGGTGGTGCTCGGCGGGGACGGCTGGGTCGTGGCGACCCGTGACAACGGCCTCGCGGCGCACTTCGAACACACGGTCGCAGTCACGTCGTCGGGCCCCCGAATCCTCACCCGCAGGGACGGCTGACGGATGGGTTCCGATGCGCGTCCGTTCCTGCTATCTTCCCCGGCCGCGCGTGGGTCCAGCCGCGATGAACTCCGTCTGCTCGTCCGGGCCGGGAATGTTCATCGTCATCTCGCACGCAGTGGGGGTGTCTCGTCGCAGCGGTTCATGCGCCGCGCCGAATCGCCTCTGAGTCACCAAGCGAGGAGTACCGCGTGAAGGTCCGTCCGTCCGTGAAGCCGATGTGCGAGAAGTGCCGCGTCATCAAGAGGCATGGCAAGGTGCTCGTCATCTGCGTCAACCCTCGTCATAAGCAGACCCAGGGGTAATCAGTGGCACGTATCGCCGGAGTCAACATCCCCCGCGACAAGCGGATCGAGATCGGCCTCACCTACGTCTTTGGGATCGGCCGCACCACGGCCAACGAGATCATCGGCAAGGTCGGGCTTGGCAAGGACACCTACGTCCGTGATCTCACCGAGGACGAGGTCGGTCAACTCCGTGAGGTCATTGAGCGCGACTACATCGTTGAGGGCGACCTCCGGCGCGAACGCGCCAACAACATCAAGCGGCTCATGGACATCGGCTGCTACCGCGGCCTTCGTCACCGCCGCGGTCTTCCGGTCCACGGACAGAGGACCAAGACCAACGCTCGCACCCGCAAGGGTCCGAAGCGCACTGTCGGCAAGCAGCGCAAGAAGTAGTCGGAGCATAAGGAGCCCATGGCACGCCAGAAGGCCACTCGAGGTCGTACCCGCCGTAAGGTCCGCAAGAACATCGCGGCCGGTCACGCGCACATCAAAACCTCGTTCAACAATACGATCGTCACGCTCACCGACCGGTCGGGCAACGTGATCGCGTGGGAAACCGCCGGCTCCGCCGGGTTCAAGGGTTCGCGCAAGAGCACACCGTTCGCTGCCCAGGTCACGGCTGATGCCGCCGCCCGCAAGGGCATGGAGCACGGCCTGCGCAAGGTTGACATCTTCGTGAAGGGTCCGGGATCGGGCCGCGAAACGGCGATCCGCTCGCTCCAAGCCGCGGGTCTCGAGGTCGTCTCGGTCACCGATGTGAGTCCTGTCCCCCACAACGGTTGCCGCCCTCGCAAGCGGCGCCGGGTCTAGGGGGCACCGTGGCCCGCGATCGCGATCCCCAGTGCAAGCAGTGCCGCCGTGAGGGCGAGAAGCTCTTCCTCAAGGGTGCACGCTGCATGACCGAGAAGTGCGCCATCGAGCGCCGTAACTATCCGCCCGGCCAGAACGGCCGTGGGCGCATCCGTCAGTCGGAATACCTCATCCAGCTCCGCGAGAAGCAGCGTGCCCGCCGGTACTACGGCATTCTCGAGAAGCAGTTCCGGCGTTACTACGAGAAGGCCAGCCGCCAGCCGGGCATCACCGGCGAGAACCTGTTGCGCCTCCTCGAGCTCCGTTTTGACAACGTGGTCACCCGCCTCGGGTTCGCCGCATCCCGCCGCCAGGCCCGCCAGTTGGTGGGTCACGGTCACTTCCTCGTCAACGGGCGTCGGGTGGACATTCCGAGTTATCAGTGCCGCCCCAACGATGTCATCACCCTCAAGGCGGCGTCGGGCGCTGAGACCACGGTGCGGGGCGCGACGGAGATCGGCGCGTCCGTGGCTCCGTGGCTTCAGGCCGACCACGACTCGCTGTCCGGCAAGGTTCTCAAGGCCCCGGATCGCACCGAGATCGACACCCCGGTGCGTGAGCAACTGATCGTCGAGCTTTACTCGAAGTAGTACGACCCCGCACCCGGCACGGGCGATGGCGAGGGACCCCTGACGCGCGGGTCTCGGCCGAGGCCGCCGGGGGCGGATCCGCGTTCACCTAATGACCGGCTACGAGCCGGGAGGAGCAGTACGACAAATGCTCGATATCCACACCCCGCGCATGTCCTACCACCCCGAGTCCGAGACACTCGGCCGTCTCGAGGTGGAACCACTCGACCGCGGCTTCGGTCACACCTTCGGAAACTCCCTCCGGCGCGTGCTGCTGTCCTCGTTGGAGGGCGCCGCGGTCACGTCGGTCAAGATCGAGGGCGTCCAGCACGAGTTCACCACGGTGAAGGGCGTTCGCGAGGACGTCACGGACATCATCCTCAACCTGCGCGGACTTGTGTGCCGCCTTGTGGGGCACGCCGACGAGATCGAGGTCGAACTCAGTCGTCAGGGTCCGGGTGTCGTGACTGCTGGTGACATCCGGTGTCCGTCGGATCTTGAGATCGTGAATCCCGACCTCGAGATCGCCAACCTCGAGGCCGGTGCCTCGCTTGAGATGGTGCTCACGATCGCCTCGGGGCGCGGCTACGTCCCGGCCGACCAGAACAAGGGCCCGGGCTCGCCCATCGGTGTCATTCCGGTGGACAGCAACTTCTCGCCCGTGCGGCGGGTGCGGTATGAGGTCGGCGCCGCGCGCGTCGGCCAGCGCACCGACTACGACAAGCTCATCCTTGAGGTGGAGACCGACGGCAGCGTGGACCCGCGTACCGCGGTCGCCCGTGCGTCGGCCATCCTGATCGAGCGCCTCGCGATCTTCGCGGACCCCAACGACATCCGCCAGATCGGCGAGCCCGAGCCCGAGATTCCCCAGCCGGGTGGCGAGATGGCCAACATCCTCATCGAGGAGCTCGAGTTGGGCGTGCGCTCCTACAATTGCCTCAAGCGCGTGGGCGTCGAGACGATCGGCGACCTCATTGCCAATTCCGAGGACGACCTCGCCGCGATCCCGAACTTCGGGAAGAAGAGTGTTGAGGAGGTCAAGGAAAACCTTGCCCGTCATAGCCTCAACCTCCGCGACGCCTGATTCCCGCCGCACCACCCTGTAACCGGAGACGACATGCGACACCGTAGGAACGGCCCCAAGCTCAATCGCACCAGTGCCCATCGTTCGGCGATGGCGGCCAACATGGCAACCGCACTGCTTGAGCACGGGCATATCCAAACCACCGCGGCCAAGGCGCGGCTCGCCCGCCAGACGGCCGAGCGCGCCATTACCCTCGGTAAGCAGGGAACCCTGCACGCGCGTCGCCAGGCGATCTCCCTGCTGCGCAACAAGCCCATTAGCTACCGCCTCTTCAACGTCATCGCGCCCGTGTTCCAGGACATTCCGGGGGGTTACACCCGGGTGACGAAGTTGGGTCCCCGTCAGGGCGACGCGGCGCCCATGGTGCTGCTCGAGTTGTCCCGTGAGGTTCCCTCGGCCCAGGCCACCGAGGTGGCCGCATAGCCCGACGCATCCGCCGGTCCGGTGGCCTCGGCGCTCCCGCCATGGGGTCTGGCCTCCTTGCCCCGGATGGCAGTGGGCACGCCGCGCTTACCGCGGCCCACCACGGGGGGTTGGCGCCGGTGTTCCGTTCCACCAACGCGTGGGGTGGTGGGTACGGGTTCTGTGAGGGTTCCTCCGGGACCACCCCGAGCCCCCTGACCTAAGGGTCACGCGGTGCCCGTTCTACGTCTCGACATCGAGTACGACGGGGCGGGATTTGCGGGCTGGGCCGAGCAGCCCGGTCAGAGGACGATCGAACGGGTCCTCCGAGACGCTCTCGACGTTGCCATTCGGACCTACACGGACCTCCGCGTGGCCGGACGCACCGATGCGGGGGTCCATGCCAGTGGCCAGGTAGTGAGCGTCGTGATCCCGGACGACGCCCACGGACCCGATCCCGAACGGGTGATGCGGTCACTGACGGCGTTGCTCCCCGCCGACGTGGCGGTGCGGGCCCTGTCGGTGGCACCCGCGGGGTTCGACGCGCGCGCGGATGCGGTGTCGCGGGTGTATGAGTACCGGATTGTTATGGGCCAGCGGTCGCCGCTACGCCGGAACCGGGTGCTGTGGCATGCCGGGCGACCGCTCGATCGCACGGCCCTCGATGCCTGCGCCGCCCTCACCGTGGGACGACATGACTTCCGGGCGTTCACCCCGACCGAAACCGGGCACACGTTCTTCGAGCGGACGGTCATCGCCTGCGAGTGGGGCGACCAGGGTGACGAACTGGTGCTCCGCATCGAGGCCAACGCCTTCCTGTGGAACATGGTGCGGGTGCTGGTGGGGAGCATGCTGGAGTGTGCGCGGGGACGCCGCGAGGTGGGGTGGTATTCGGCCGCGCTCGCCGGGGCACCGAGGTCGGCCGCCGGCCCGACGGCGCCGCCGCACCCCCTCACCCTGGTGGCCGTGCGGTACTGACGGGGGTGACCGAGACGGCCACTACCATTGGTCGTCCGGTGAGGATCCTCGTGACCAACGACGATGGCGTGGACGCCCCGGGGATTCTGGCGCTCAGACGGGCTCTGGATCCTCTCGGTGAGGTATTCGTGATCGCCCCCGACGGCAACCGCAGTGCGATCGCACGCGGGATCACCATCCGGGATGCCCTGATCGTGGACGAGGTGGCGATGGCGGACGGAACCCGCGCGTTCGCGACGAGTGGTACCCCCGTGGACTGCGTGCGTCTCGGCGCCCTTGGGCTGATCGGCGCCCCTCCCGATGTGGTGGTGAGTGGCGCCAACCTAGGTCTCAACCTCGGGGATGACGTCACCTACTCGGGTACCGTGGCCGCCGCGCTCGAAGGCGTGATGCTGGGGATCCCCGCGATCGCCGTGAGCCAAGACGCGATGGGGGGTGGGAGCGGACCCGATCTCGAGTACGACTTCGCCCACGTCTGCGCGTTCGCGGCCAAGTTGGTGCCCCTTGCCTGCGCAGCCCGGTTTCCTCGGCATGTCATCTTCAACGTCAACGGGCCGGGAGTCGCACCGGGCGAGGTATCCGGTGCCCGGGTGACCCGACTCGGTCGCCGGATTTACGACGACACCCTCACGCTGGAGGGCGACCACGGATCGCGTAAGCACTACCGGATCTACGGCGAGCCCATGAGCCATGACCAGCAGCCGGGTACCGACCTGTCGGCCATTGATGAGAACTTCGTGTCGGTGACACCCCTGCACTTCGACCTCACCGACATTGCGGGAATGGACGCCATGGAGCGCTGGGAGATCGACGAACTGCTGCGGTCCGGGGCCGGGGTGTCCTGACCGTCGTGCCCCGATTCGGAACGGTTCTGTTCGATCTCGATGGCACCCTTGTCGACACGGTCGCACTCATCCGCGCGTCGCATCGGTACGCGGTGACGACGGTGCTCGGGTACGACCTCCCCGACGAGGTGCTGCTCGCGAACGTGGGCCGACCGTTGCGGGAGCAGATGGAGGCGTTCTCGCGCGACCGTGCGGATGACCTCATGACCACGCAGCGCGAGTGGAACCACGCCCACACGGACGACCTCATTCGCCCCTACCCGGGTGTCGACGTGATGCTCGGTCGGCTCCGGGCCGCGGGGTGTCGCATCGGTGTGGTCACAGCGAAGAGTCGGCCGACGGTGGAGTTGGCATACGCGGCCCTGCCGCAGATCGCCGGGTACCTCGACGGGACCATCGCTTGTGAGGACACCACCGCGCACAAGCCGGACCCGGATCCGGTGGTTGCGGCCCTAAGGCTGCTCGGCGGTCAGGCCGACGACGCCTGCTACGTCGGCGATTCCCCCTTCGACATCGCTGCCGGCCGGGCAGCGGGGGTCATGGCCATCGGGGTCACCTGGGGTTTCTTCGACCGCGGGGTGCTCGAGGCGGTCGGCGCGGACGAGGTGGTGGACACCCTCGCTTGTCTTGAGGATCTGCTGATGGGGAACGACGGGTGAGCATGGCCGCGCGCGCACGGGAGCTTCGCTCGGCCATCCACGAGGCCGCCCACCGCTACTACGTGCGGGACGACCCGTCGGTGGCCGACGCTCAGTACGACGAGTGGGTACGCGAACTCGAGGCCATCGAGAGTGCCCACCCGGACCTCATCACGCCAACCTCCCCCACCCAGCGCGTGGGAGCCCAGGCGTCCGAGCGGTTTCGCTCGCATCGGCACGCACAGCCCATGCTCAGCCTCGCAAACGCCCGGGGGGACGGCGAACTGGCCGAGTGGAGCCATCGCGTGGACTCCGTTCTGGACCGGGAGGGCGTCGCGTCCGCTGCCGTGCGATTCGTGGTGGAACCGAAGATCGACGGTCTGGCGGTGTCGCTCACGTACGAGGACGGCCATCTGGTGGTTGGGGCAACCCGGGGTGACGGGGTCACCGGCGAGGATGTGACCGCCAACATCCGCACGATCCAGGTCGTTCCGCTCGTGATGCGCCCGTCGGCGGGGAGTCCGCCACGACGCGTGGAGGTGCGGGGCGAGGTGTATCTCCCGCTGGAGGCGTTTGCGCAGTTCAACGAGGAACGCGCCGCCGAGGGGCAGCCCACGTTTGCGAACCCCCGTAACGCCGCCGCGGGCAGCCTGCGGCAACTCGACCCCCGGCTCACGGCCGCGCGACCGCTGTCGGCGTGGTTCTACGCCGTGGGGGATGCCGACAGCCTTGCGCTCTCCACGCAGAGCGACGTATTGGCATGGCTCGCCGCAGTCGGGTTCCCCGTGAATCCGCTCATCACGGTCGTAGACGACATCACCGCGGCGGCGGCCGCGTGCCGGGACTGGGAGGGGCGCCGGGGTGACGTGGACTACGACATCGACGGTGCGGTGGTCAAAGTGGACTCTCTCGACCTCCAACGGCGTCTGGGTGCTGTGGCTCGTGCTCCGCGGTGGGCCATCGCATACAAGTTCGCGCCCACCACCGCGACCACGGTGCTGCGCGCCATCAACGTGAACGTCGGTCGTACCGGGGCGCTCGTACCGTGGGCGGAACTGGATCCCGTGCATGTCGGTGGGGTCACAGTGCGCCACGCCACACTCCACAACCAAGACGATCTCGCACGCAAGGACCTGCGTATCGGCGACACCGTCATCGTGCAGCGCGCGGGCGACGTCATCCCGCAGATCGTCTCGGCCCTCACCCAGCGCCGAACAGGCGAGGAGCGGCGATTCGTCATGCCCACGGAGTGCCCGTCGTGCGGAACCACCGTGGTGCGTCCCGATGACGAGGTGATTTGGCGGTGTCCCAACCGGTCGTGTCCCGACCAGGTGGTGCAGAGCGTCATCCACTTCGCTTCGCGCGGCGCCATGGATATCGAAGGTCTCGGAGAGAAGATCGTGCAGAAGCTCTTCGACGTGGGACTCGTTGCGGACGTTGCCGACATCTACGACCTCACGGCGGAGTGCCTCGTTCCGCTCGAGGGGTTCAAGGAGCGCAGTGCGGCCAATCTGGTCGCGGCCATCGCGCTCTCGCGCACGCGTCCCTGGCCACGCGTCATCAACGCGCTCGGCATCCGTCACGTGGGAGTGGTCACCGCGGAGAGCCTGGCGCTGGTGGTCCCGTCCCTCGACGCCCTTCTCGCCGCACGCGCCGACGACCTGTCCCGTGCGGAGGGCGTGGGTCCCGTGGTGGCGATGTCGGTGCACGACTTTCTGTCACCCGCCGCCAACCGCGCGTTGCTGGAACGCCTCCGCGCGGCGGGGCTCACGGTGGCGATGGACGTGCCGGACCGTGCTGCCGAGGGTCCCCTCACCGGGTGCACGGTGGTGGTGACCGGTGCCCTCGACTCGCACAGCCGCGACGAGGCCCGACGGGCGATCACGGCGGCGGGCGGAAAGGCCGCCACCTCCGTGTCGATGGCCACATCGTTCGTGGTGGTGGGTCGGGATCCGGGCGGTACGGCGGCGAAGGCCGAAATCCTCGGTGTGCCGGTCCTCGACGAGCAGGCCTTCCTCGCTGTCCTTGCCCGGGAGCGCTCGCTCCCCCAGCGCGGCGTTTAGGACGAGGAGTCGGCGGCGCCCGTGGCCAGGAGGGTCACCGCGGTGTCCATCGTGGCCTGTGCCTTCGTGATGTCCGTGGTGTTCATGAGGAAGGCGAAGACGTAGGGGACCCCCCGGAAACTGGTGACGGTCCCGGTGAGTGAGGCCACTCCCCGGATGTAGCCGGTCTTCGCCCGCACGCGCTTGCGCACTGACGCCGCTCGGAGCCGACGGATGAGGGTGCCCTCGCCACCGTGTGGCAGCGACCGGATCAGCGCGTCGCCCCACGTCGGATCGGCGTCGGCCGCCGCCAGTACGCCCACCAGGGTCGTCGCCGAGACTCGGTTCGCGTGGGACAGTCCGGATCCGTCCACGAACGCGTCGGCGGTGGTGAGGATCCCCCGCTCGCGCAGGACCCTCGCGGCGTGGCGGGTACCCGCATCGGTGGTGCCGTGGCCGGTTCCGTAGGCGCCCACATCCTTCATAAGGATCTCTGCGATGAAGTTGTCGCTGTCGGAGTTCATGACCTCCAAAATGCTCGCGAGGGGTGGGGAGTACACCTGCCCGACGATGGCACCACCCGGGACGGCACGGCCCGCACGAATCGGACCGCCCACCTGCACTCCGGAACGCTTCAGGGCGATGACGAACTGCTTCCCGGCAGCGATGGCCGGGCTCTCGACGTTGTCACCCGTATCGGTGCGGTTGCCGTTCGTGGCGATCGCCGACAGCGGTGGGCATTCGAACACGTAGTCCGATTGCCACTGCGGGCCCGTGCGCTTCGCGTCGAACAGCGACTCGTCAACCACGACGCCGCCTTGGACGATCCGGATCCCGCTGCCGCGCACCGATCGCGCGAGTTCCTCGATCGGGGTCCCCAGCCGGTGCAGGTTGGTGCGGGAGTAGGCACGCGTGGACAGCATGGGGTCACCGGCCCCGATGAGGTACACCGGCCCATCAATGGCTCCCGCCGTGACCGAGGCACCGGGTGCCGACTCCACGCGCGTGGCGAAGCGGAAGGTCGGACCGATCGTGAGTAGTGCCGCGGCGCTGGTGATGACCTTGATGGTGGACGCCGGGGCGAGGGCAGTGCTCGGACGCCATGAGGCGATTGTGACCGGGCCGGCGGGCGTGACGCGTTGCACGAGAACGCTGGCGGTGGGGTGCGTCCTCGCGAACCCGGCGACGGCGGCCTGGACCGGGTTGGAGGCGCCTGCACCGATCGACGCGACGGCACCGGAGATTGCGAGGCCGACGAGTGCGACGATGCTGGCGGGGGCTGTCCGGACGGGGTGATTCACAACTCGTCGGAGGGTACTGACGGTTCCGGCGCGTCCGTTACGCGTGGGGTCCGCCACTACCGTCCGCCCCGCAGAGTGCGGGGTTCATGTCCGAATCTCAGGCGGCCTGGATACTCCGGACCTCGCCGCTGTCGTCCGGAAAGCGGTGCCCGGTCTGCATGAGACTCGTGAGCACCAACGTCTTGTCCACACGGCCTTGGTAGATCGGGATTGCTTGCTGCAGGCAGTACCGCACCAGTCGATCGGGCTTCATGCCGATCGCCGTCGCCAACTCGTCAGGGGTCAGGTGGTTCGCCATCACGTCCCTCCGCTTCGCATGTCCCGGAAACGACGACGACCCGCGGCCGGGAGGCCTACGGGTCGCATGATCGGACGGCGGATAGGTGTCGGGTCGGTCACCCGATGTGTCCTCCCGGAGCGTCCATGGAGAAGACCCTACGCCCGCAATCGGATGACGGTGGGCGGGGTCCGTGCACAGAGCGGGAAACGGTTACTCGTGGGCTATGATCCGCCCGCGTCACCGCGGGGTGTGGCGCAGCTTGGTAGCGCGCTCCGTTCGGGACGGAGAGGCCCCCGGTTCAAATCCGGGCACCCCGATGGACGAGGGGGCGGGTACCATCGTGGTGGGTGGTCCCCGCCCCCCGTATCGCGATGCGGTCCGTGGTTGGGGATGAACGCGCATGAATCGGAGGCTGGTGATGGGACCCGGATCAACTCCTGTGGAGATCCTTCGTGAGACGTGTGTCATCGCGATGGTCGGCGCGTCCCCGGACCCCGGGAAGCCGTCGTACGGGGTGATGGAGTACCTGTTAGCTCAGGGCTACCGGGTGATTCCGGTCCGGCCGGGGGGTGGTGAGGTGCTGGGCGTCGCGGTGGTGGGATCGCTCGCCGAGATTGAGGGCCCCATCCACATGGTGGATGTGTTTCGGAGCTCGGACGCGGCGCCCGGTATCGCCCGTGAGGCCGTGGCCGTCGGCGCCTTGTCGCTGTGGTTGCAGCCCGGGTGCGTTAGCGAGGAGGCCGGCGAGATCGCGCATGCCGCGGGCCTCGCGTTTGCCACCGACATCTGCGCGCAGCAGGTACACCGCGATGAGGGACTCGGCTCGGTTGGGCCGCCCGTTGGCTAGACGGTGATGACGCCTTCCACCTCGGGCAGGGCGCGGCGGAGCTCCGCCTCGATGCCGAGGGCAAGGGTGGCCGTGGACATGGGGCAGCCCCCGCATGCGCCGAGCATCTGCAGGTGCACGAAGCCCTCGTCGTCGAAGTCCACGAGTTCCACGTCACCGCCGTCGGAGTGCAGCGCCGGGCGGATCCGTTCCAGAACGTCTTCGATGCGGGTGAGTGTTGCGATGTCCGCCATCAGTCCTCCTGATCGAGTGGCGACAGGCGCCATGGTAGCGCGGGGAATCGAACATGCCTGATCCGTCCGTCCGCGCCGCAGTCGTGCAGATGCTGGCCGACGAGGATGGGGCCCGGAATCGCGCGCGCGCCGGTGAGTGGGTGGCCGCCGCCGCGGCATCCGGCGCACGTCTTGTGGTGCTTCCCGAGAAGTGGAACTGGTGGGGACCGGCGTCCCGCGTCGCCGACGGCGCCGAGGCACTGGACGGGCCGTCGCTCTCGGCCGCCCGCCAGTGGGCGCGGACCCTCGGCATCGCCATCGTGGCCGGCAGCATCCTCGAGGCGACCCTCGATGGGACGCGTGCGTACAACACGAGCGTGCTCATCGCCGCGGACGGATCGGACGTGGCGACCTACCGCAAGATCCACCTCTTCGACGCGACCGTGGGCGAGGCCCGGCACCGGGAGTCTGCCGTCACGGAGGCCGGGGACGAGACGGTGGTCGCGTCGGTGTACGGGATGGGCGTGGGGCTCGCGGTGTGTTACGACCTGCGCTTCCCGGAACTCTTCCGCGAGGTGGTCGGACGCGGCGCACGCGCCATCGCGGTTCCCGCCAACTTCACGGTCGCGACCGGGCGCGATCACTGGGACGTCCTCGTGCGGGCACGGGCCATCGAGAACCAGTGCTTCGTGCTGGCCTCGGGCCAGTGCGGGCAGCACGCCACGGGGGAGGGCGCGTGGGGGCACTCGATGATCGTCGGCCCGTGGGGTGACGTGATGGCCGAGGTTGCGGAGGGTGAGGGCATTGCCGTGGCCGATCTGGACTTCGCGCATCAGGACCGGGTGCGCACGGCGCTGCCCGTGCTCGCGCATCGGCGTATCGGTGTCCCCCGCGCGTGAGAGTGGGCCACTAGTGTCCCCCGCCGTGGAGAGGCCGGCGCGGGGCGATGAGATGGACGTTACGGTTGACGACCTGGCCTTCGGGGGCCGGGGCGTTGCCCGCGCGGACGGCTTCGTGGTCTTCACTCCCGACACCGCACCGGGTGACGTGGCACGGGTGCGTCTGCACAAGGTCCGCCGCCGCTTCGGCGAGGCCGAGCTCGTTGAGGTCATCTCACCGGGACCGGGCCGCATCACGCCACCGTGCCACCACGTTCCGGACTGCGGGGGGTGCCGACTTCAGCACGTGGCGTATGAGGAGGTGCTCGAGGCCAAGCGGGTGCAGATCGCCGAACACCTCGCCCGCATCGGCGGCCTCCGGGGAATCGACGTACTCGACCCGGATCCGGCCGCTGAACGCTTCGGTTACCGCAACAAGATGGAGTACTCCGCCGCGCCGGGTCCCGACGGTTCGCTGCATCTGGGCTTCCACAAACGGGGCCGTTGGGACGAGGTGGTGGACATCGACCCGTGCCTGCTTGCCACCGAGGTGGGGAACATCGCCCGGCGGGCCGTGCGCGCGTGGGCCGTCGATGAGGACCTCCGGCCGTTCGACCAGCGTCGTCATGAGGGTTTCCTTCGCCACGTGGTGGTGCGCGAGGGCGTGCTGACCGGCCAGGTCCTCGTGACCATCGTGACCGCCCCGGGCCCCGGTGACTGCGTGGATCGGCTGGCGGAGCGCCTGCCCGAGGTCGTTCCTGGCCTTGTGGGGATCGTGCACGCGGTGAACGCGGGGCTCTCGGAGGTCACGTCCGGGCTGCCGTCCCGCACGGTCTGGGGACGGGACTGGATCGAGGAGATCGTGGAGATGGAGCCCGGCCACCCGGTGACCCTGCGTCTCTCCGCCACGTCGTTCTTCCAGACCAACTCACGGATGACGGGACACCTCTACCGGCGCGCGGCGGAGGCCGCCGGGCTCACCGGCGGTGAGGTGCTCTACGACCTCTTCTCGGGTGTTGGCAGCATCGGTGTGGCGCTCGGATCCTTAAGCGCACACGTCGTTGCGATCGAACTCCTCCCCGAGGCCGTCGAGGACTCGCGGGGCAACGCCGAGCGCAACGGGGTCACCAACCACACCGCCATTGCCGGTGATGTCCGTGTGGTGTTGCGCGAACAGCGCGGTCAGTTACCCGCGCCCGACGTGGCCATCGTCGATCCGCCCCGTGGTGGCCTGTCGGGGGGTGCGTGTCGGCGAATCCTCGAACTCGCACCGAAAACGCTCGTGTACGTGTCGTGCCAGCCCGCCACGTTCGCCGACAACGCTAAGCGGTTCGTGGACGGCGGCTACCGGCTGGAGTGGGTACGCCCGGTTGACATGTTCCCCCAGACCCCCCACATCGAGGCGGTTGCGAGGTTCACCCTCCCCTAGCCCCGCTGTCCACGGTGCCGCCGGGCGCCACCGGTCCTGATGATCCGCACCCGGCTCAGAGGGCGGGCGTTTCGGTGGCGGTCCGGCGACCGCGGAAGAGGATCGTGATCACCCTATGTGACCGTAACCTCGGGGGGTTCGGCGCTAGTAGGGGGGTTCCGCGGCGTACCACTCGCCAAGGGCGCGGAAGGCGCTCCAGAAGCGGCGTTTGGCGTCCTGCTCGTCGAGTGAGTCATCGATGTCCGGCACGACGACGGCTTCGATGGCGGGGGTCCAGCGGGTCACGACACCCTGCTCCACGGAGAGCGGGTCGGCCATGGGGAACGCCATCGAGTCGATGGCGGCGAGGGTCCGATCCCCCATCACGACGATCAGGCGCGGCCGCACGATGCGGATCTCCTCGGCGAGCCACGCGATCTCCTCGCCCGGCTCTGTGCCGGGCTCCATGTGCGGGCACTTCTGCACGAGCGTCCCGTAGAGGGCGGATGGGTCCACCCCGAGGTGCTCGACGCTCCGGCGGATCGCCTCACCGGCGCGGCCGAAGAACGACACGCCCTCCTGGCGCTCCGAGAGGGACGACTGCCACTTGATGAGCATGATGTCCGCCGTTGGCGACCCGGACGCCTTCACCGGGAAGGTCCCGGCCGTCGCGCACCCGGGGCACGCGTCCATCCGCTCCTCCAGAAGGTGAATCTCCCGGATCGCCCGGTCGAGGTAGGCGTCCTCGATACGGTGCACCCTGCGAGGGGAACGGGGCTCGGGATCGCCCGCGGGTGTGGAGGTCGGCTCTGCGGTCATCAGCGCATCACGTTTCGTCCTTGGCACCCGCGGTTCCTTCCCGGCCGCCGCAGGACGCGTTGCAACTAGTCGTCCGGCTGTGCAGCGCGTCGCTCGGAACGCGTGGCGCGACCACGCAGGCTTCGGCGTCGCCGGACCGGGCGTGCATCGCCCAGGGCGGCGAGGAACTCGTCGGGGCCCGCGAAGGGCCGCATCACCATGCCGGCCGTACCGATGTCCTCCGGCGTCGTCGCCCCGCTGCCGGCGGTGATCAGCAGCCCGGCGCGTTGCAGGAGCGAAGCGGCATCGGTGGCCTCGGCGGCGGGGCGGGCGGGGATGAGCCCCTCGTGGCAGTCGATCATGCCACCGACGGCGCGAAGTGCCGCCGCCGGCAGGGCGATTCCCGAATCGGGGTGGGGGGCAACGGTGACGCCCCCTTGGGCGTGCACCCGTTCGAGCGTCTCGGTGAGGGCGAGGCCATCCGCCACGGCGGCCGTGAGGAAGAGGCCGATCACCCCGCCCTCGCGGGTCATGATCTCCTGCCCCACGATCACGTGCAGTTTGTCGGGGGCCGCCTGTAGCACAGCGAGGGCTGGCTCGATGCCACCGGGGGCGGCGATGGCGACTACGCGAATGTCCCGTTCGAGTGCGGCTCGGACCACCTGGGCGGGTGGGAGCGCGGGTCCCGTGCGCACGCGAAGATCGGCGAACACCGGGGCAGTGACGGGCGTGGCGTGCTCGGGGCGGGCCGTCGCCGATCGGTAGAGGATCTCCAGATCGGCGGCCACGTTGTCCCATGTGCGATTGCTCGTGCGCCGCTTCGCCTCCGCCCCGAACATGGCGACGCGGGCGGGATTGCCGATACATGAGGTAATGGCATCCACCCACGGATCGGTGGTGAACGGGGGAAGTGTGAGCCCGGCCCCGGGTCCGATGGCCTCGTCGGTCGCGGGACCCCGGGGGGTGAGGACGGCCATGCCGGCGGCCATCGCTTCGCGCAGCACCGGTCCTTGGGCTTCATCCGGGGACGGGATGAGCGCGATGCGTCCTCGTCGCAGCGCCTCCCCGCGTGCGATCGCACCGGTATCGGGAACCACGTCCACCCGGTCACGCAGTGCGCGGGGAATGGCCGCGTGCGTCAGTTGCGGGGCGGTGGCGGGGCCGATCACGGTGATGGGTCCCGTGAGGGCCGGGTCACTGCCGATGAGGGTGCGTAGGACGAACCTCAGCGCGGTGCGGTCGCGCTCACGCGCGACCACGACGATGCCAGGGCTCTCATGCGGTGCCCCCACGAGCCCGGGCGTGATGCCCTCGGGGACCACCTCGTAGTCGCCGGGAAGGATTCCCATGAGCACGTGCCGGGCGGCCTCGGAGACGGCGATGCGCAGGTCCGCCTGCGCCAGTGCCCGATCCACCAGCGGACGCACGAACGCCACGCCGGCCAGCGGGGCCGTGCGGTGGAAGGTGACGGCACGCACGCCCGTTGCGTGGCGTAGGGCGGTGAGGGCGGGGCTGGGCGCGAGGGGCTCGTGCAGATGGGCAACGTCGAACCCGCCCATGCCGAGGGCGATCTCGAGACCCGATGCCGCGTCGATGGGCCCGCCGAGGCGCCGTCCGGTTCCCCGGTTGCCCGAGCGGATGGCGCGGGAGGTGGCGATCACGAGAGGTGGTCCGCCGCTCTCGGCCGCTACGGCGTCGCCGTCACCGGCCGCGAGGGCATCGATACGGCGGCGGCCATCGTCGGCGGCCACGCGACTAGTACCCGGGGCGAGAATGGTGACGGCGTGTCCCCGGCGCGCCAAGGCCTCCGCCTCGGCCGCGACCGCGTGCCCGACGTCATCCCCCGGGGGGAACGCGTGCGGCGAGATCAGGGCGATCCTGAGGGCCCGTGTGTCCATAGTGCGAAGTCTAAGGCGCGGGGAGGGAGGGCGCTCTCCCCGCGCCCTCCCTCCCCGCGGTCACGTGCCTATTCCGCGCTGTGCGGGAGCGCGGCGTTGCTCTCGCCGCTAATGAAGGCCTCGGTCATCACCCGGGCGATGTCGTCCGGGTGCTGCACGGGCGGGCTCTTCATGAAGTACGCCGACGGACCCTCCAGCGTTCCGGAAATACCGCGGTCCATGGCGACCTTGCAGCAGCGCACGGCGTCGATGACGACACCGGCCGAGTTCGGGGAGTCCCAGACCTCGAGCTTGAGTTCGATGCTGAGGGGGACATCGCCGAAGGCCTGGCCCTCGAGTCGGATGTGCGCCCACTTACGGTCGGTGAGCCACGGGACGTAGTCCGACGGACCGATGTGGATGTCGCCCTTGTCGAGTTCGTAATCGAGCACCGAGGTGACCGCGTTGGTCTTGCTGATCTTCTTCGACTCGAGGCGCTCGCGCTCGAGCATGTTGAGGAAGTCGGTGTTGCCGCCGAAGTTGAGCTGGCTGGTGTGCTTCAGGCGCACACCGCGCTCGCGCATGAGACGGGTGAGCTGCCGGTGCACGATGGTGGCGCCCACTTGGCTCTTGATGTCGTCTCCCACGATCGGCACGCCGCGCTCGCGGAAGCGCTCCTGCCAGTAGTGCTCACGGCCGATGAACACGGGGATGCAGTTGACGAACCCACAGCCGGCCTGGAGGATCTGCTCGACATACCACTTGGTGGCTTCCTCGGAACCCACCGGGAGGTAGGACACCACCACGTCGGTCTTGGTGTCCTTGAGAAGGCCGACGATGTCGGCGGTTTCACCTGGGGCCTTGGTGATGATCTCGGACAGATACTTGCCAAGCCCGTCATGCGTCATCCCACGGGCGACCGTGATGCCCGTTTTCGGGACGTCCGAGAACTTGATCGTGTTGTTCGGCTCGCAGAAGACGGCGTCGGCGAGGTCGGTGCCGACCTTGCGCGCGTCGATGTCGATCGCCGCCGTGAAGTTGATGTCGCGGACGTGGTACCCACCCAGAACGGTGTGCATCAGCCCCGGGATGAAGTCGGTCTCGTTGGCGTCCTTGTAGAACTGGACGCCTTGAACGAACGACGAGGCACAGTTGCCCACGCCAATGATGGCGACGTTGACGGATGTACTCACGTAGTCGTGTCTCCCCTTCGGTTAGCGGCATCCGGCGCGCTGTCGGCGTTCCGGAGGAACGAGTGTACGTAGATCATTCGCTGCGCGAACGTAATGAGGGTGCCAACGGTGAGGATTGTCACCACCACGGGAAGAGTGATTCCCCACCCGCCAAAGAAGATGCCGAACCCGACGAGGAGCAGTCGTTCGGTGCGGGTCATGACGCCCCCGCGGTTCGAGGTGATGCCGAGACCCTCGGCACGCGCCCGAGCGTAGGACACCATGAACGATCCGGCGAGGGCGGCGAACGTCATGCCGACGGCCCAGATGTGGCCGTCCACTGCCAGCGCCACGCCGATGCCCCCGAGTACCAGGCCTTCACCCAGGCGATCGAGGTTGGAGTCGAGGAACGCCCCAAACCGACTGGTCCTGCCCGACATGCGCGCCACCGCGCCATCGAACATGTCGCTGATCGATCCGATCACGAACACGATGCCCGCAGCGATCCACAGGTGCCCGCCCACGAGGATCGCGGTCGCCACCGTGGCGAGAAACCCGAACACGGTGACGGCGTTCGGGGTGACGCCGGCCCGGACGAGCACGCGCACCATAGGGTCTGCGGTACCGCGGGCGGCATCGGAGAATTCTTGTCGGTCGCGCGGCGGTCCGGCCTGCCGCGCGTCATCGTGCCGCGTGAGTATCTGGCTTCTCCTCTACGGGGTGGGCATGGCACCGCGCGAGGCGGCGCGGACGGGTGCCTAGGATAGCGATCCATGCGTCTGTGCTCATTTCGCGGCCTCGATGGCCCCGTGCCCGGTCTCGTCGATGGCGAGTGGGTCACCCCCCTCGCGGTGGGTTCCACCGTTGACGTCATCCGCGGCCGTGCCCCCGAGCCCCGAGGCGCTGCGGTTCGCCTGGCCGACGTGGTCCTCGAAGCGCCGGTCATCCCGGGGGCGGCCATCGGGATCGGCCTCAACTACCGGGCGCACGCGATTGAGACCGGCATGGAACCCCCGTCGGAGCCGGTGCTGTTCGCCAAACTGCGCGGCGCCGTCACCCGCCCGTCGGGGCCGGTGACGGTACCGAGGTGGACCACCCAACTCGACTACGAGGGCGAACTCGGGGTGGTTATCGGTCGTACGGCGCGTGACGTGACTGTGCGCTCCGCCCTCGATCACGTCTTCGGGTACCTCGTGGTGAACGACGTGAGTGCCCGTGACCGCCAGCGCACCGAGCCCCAGTGGATACGTGCGAAGAGCGGCGCCACGTTCATGCCCATGGGTCCGTGGATCACCAGTGCCGATGAGGTGGGTGATCCTCAGGATCTGCGCATCCGCACCTGGGTGAACGGGGATCTTCGCCAGGATACGAGCACCGCCGAGATGATTTTTCCGGTTGCCGATCTGGTGGCGTACGTATCCACGGTGTTCCCACTCGAGCCGGGCGACATCATCACGACGGGGACCCCAGCGGGGGTGGGCGTGGGAATGGTCCCCACGCGGTTCCTCGCCCCCGGCGACGTCGTTCGAATCGAGATCGACCGCGTGGGGATAATCGAGCACGCCGTGGAGGCCGGATGAGCACATTGGGCGACATCGCCGCCATGCGGCGGGTCATCGGGGTAACGGGCATCACGTTCCCGCGGGGTCTCCTCGGTCCCGAGGCAATGGATCTCGCCGTGGCCATCGGGACGGCGGATCCGGACCCCGCGGAGGTGGATGCCCTTATCCGGCAGGTTGCCGCTGTTCAGTGGCCGCTGCTGAAGGGTCCCATCGCCGCCGCCCTCGCCCGTGCCACCCGTTCGGATGACCCCACCACCGACCGGTTGCTCGCGGTGGCGGAGTCGATGGCAACCGACGCGGACCCCGGGAACGCGCTCGCCCTCGCGCTGGCCGAGCGCTCGGGGCGTGATCTCGCCGCCGTGCGTGTCCGGGCCGTCGATCGGCTCGAGGCCCTCGCTCTCACCGGAGCGGGGGAGCGCAGCGGATCCGCGACCCTCACCGCGCTCGCGACGGCCACCGGTCGCATCACGGCGGACTGCCTGGACCTCGACCCGGAGGACTTCGGGTCCGAAATCGCCGCGTACGCGGCCGAGCGGATGTCGGCCTCGACCGCCACGTCCACGCTTACGCGCAGCACGGGGGACCCGGAGATCCGCCAGTGGGCGCGCGACGCCATCGCCACCCTCGATGTCCCCGCTCCCCCGGACGCCCTTGCGGCGGTCCGGGGCATGGCGGCCGGGCCGTTACCGGATGACCCGGCGGACGACCGCCTGTGGACGGCCACGATCATCGTCCTCGCAGAGGAGGCCATCGATCTCACCGAGGCCGAGATGGCACTCACGGACGGGCCGGCCGACGATGGGGGCACCCACTCACTCCCGCTGCCCCGGCCGCCCACGCCCTGAGCATGGCCGATGGGCGGTCGGTTGCTCGCACTGCCGTGCGCTCGCTGCCCCTGATCGCTTCCCTGACGAGCCATGCCCATGGGTTGATCCACCCGTGCCCGGCCGCTGATGCACATGGGCTCCCCGGTGCGTAACGGTTGGGGTGAACCGCCTCGCGCTGCCGTTCGCCCGTGGCGGTCCGCGGTGTGGGGGCGTCGCGACTCCGGTTCACTCCCGCGCGGCCGTGGTGTTCGGCGCCCTACCGAGCGGCGCCGGAGGACCGAACGGCACTCCCCGGGTGCTCAGGGCGTGTGCACCTCGGACGACGCGACCGCAGGGCTGACGGTCAGGCGAGGCCCGCCCGGGACAGGATCTCGGGCACCGCGTCCTCCCAGGCGATGGCCATCACGTGGATGCCCGCGACTCCCGGGATCTCCCTCAGCGCCTGGATGACCTCGACGCAGATGGACATGCCCACCTCGCCGTCGTCCGTCGCGTCGCGCATGCGCGTGATGAGCGCGTCCGGAACCGTGACGCCCCACACGTTGTCGCGCATGTGCTCGGCCATGCGCAGGTGCTTGAACGGTCCCACCCCGATGAGCAACTTCGGCATGGCGGGCAGATCGGCGGCCTCCAGTCGCGCCATGAAGGCGGCGACTCGCTCGGGCTCATAGACCAACTGGGTTTGGAAGAAGGCGGCCCCGGCCTCCATTTTCGCCCGGATCTTCGAGATCTCGACGTCGGGATCGTCGGCGGCCGGGTGGGCGGTGGCTCCGATCACGAGGTGCGGGGGTTCGCCGGCGAGTTCCTCATCGGTCGCGTTCATGAAGTGGCCCGCGGCGAGCGACGACTGCAGGCGCAGCAGCCCCATGGTGTCGATGTCGTTGACCACGGTCGCGTCGGGATGATTTCCGATGTGGATGGGGTCGCCGCTCATGGAGAGGGTGTTGTGGATTCCGAGGGCCGACGCCCCGAGGATGTCACTGGTGAGCGCCATCCGGTTGCGGTCGCGCACGGTCATCTGCATGACGGGCTCAGCGCCGTTGTCGAGCGCGATAC
Organism: Thermoleophilia bacterium; assembly: GCA_009694365.1. Taxonomy (GTDB): domain Bacteria; phylum Actinomycetota; class Thermoleophilia; order Miltoncostaeales; family Miltoncostaeaceae; genus SYFI01. The sequence continues at coordinate 155,945 of SHVE01000001.1, forward strand.
GGCCGCAGGCGAGCGGGCACATGCGCGACTGCGCCGTCTGGTTGTCCGTGATGTTCACGGCGTCGGTCACGGGGCCGAGGAGGCGCGCCTTGGCAGCGATGATCGCGGGATCCGCGCTCTTCGGCGGACCCATTTCGCTGGTGACGGCGAACCGCCCCTCGGCAAGGGCGGTCTCGAGGCGGGTCGGAAAACTCACGGGCGGCCACGCTAGCAGGGGATTTATGGATTCGGCAGTGCCCGAGATGCCGTCCGTGCCGGGGCACGGATTCCGTACTGAGGCATTCCTATGCCATCGGAACTCCTGGTGGGTCGCTCGTGCACGTGGATTCCTCCCCGGGAGAATTCCCGTCGTGACGGCATATCCGTTCGCCGTCGTCACCGGCGCCGTCGCTATGCCTGCGGCCGGTCGCGTTGGGTCCGGTGCCGTCGCGGGCGTTGGGGCTGCGGGCCACACGGGCCGTTGCACCGTCAGCGGCGCCATCAACCGATCGGCATCCACGACGGGCGCCGCCTGATGGCAGCGCACGGGTCGGGCTAAATCGGGTCGCCGCCCTCGGCGACGAACCTGACGCGGCCCGCGATCTCGGCGGCGTTGTTGGATACGCGCTCCAGATGGCGCGCGAGGAGCACGGCACCTGCCAGCCAGGGGGCGCTGTCCCCATGGGAGTTGTCCCCGTCCACGCCGTGCTCCGAGGCCGCCTCCATGACACCCTCGAGGAGGTCCTGTACGCCACGCGCCTCCGACTTGGCGATGAGGGCGAGGCCGGTGTCCTCGTGCGTGTACGCCTGAACGGCTTGGCTCAACGCGCTGATGGCACGGGGCTCCATGCGCTTGAGCAGGGCGTCGACCGGTGGTACGACCGTCGATGGCTCGAGCACCTGTGCGCGATGGGCGATGGCCACGGCGAGGTCTCCCACACGCTCAAGCGCCACGGTGATGATGAGCCCGCTGTGGATCAGCCGCAGGTCATGCGCCTTGGGCGCCTGGAGGAGCACGAGGTCGAACACGAGACGCTCGAGCTGCGCACACCGGCGGTCCACCTCGTCGTCACCGGCGATGACCTGCCGGGCCTCCTCGACGTCCCGCTCCTCCCACGCGTCAACGGCGCGCTCGACCTGACCGATGATGACGCTCGCGACCTCAATGAGCCCGTTGCGGAGCTGATCGATTCCATCACCGATGCCACTCACTGCGTCCATGGGCCTCAGTCTATTCCCCTAGGAGGTGTCACGGCATTGGTAATATCACCGTGACACCAAATCGCTTACTTAAGGAGTTCATCCAGATGCATGCACTTCGTTACGGAACGATGGTGGACCGCGTCGTTCCGCAGGGCGGCACAAAGATCAACGCGATGGTCCGCGACATCGTCCTGGTCCTCGCCGGTACCGGCGTCGTGGCCGGACTCGCCCAGATCTCAATCCCGTGGCACCCCGTGCCCTTCACGGGGCAGACCCTCGCCGTGCTTCTCGTCGGCGGGCTGCTCGGTGCGCTGCGCGGCGCCTTGGCGCTCGCGGCGTACTTCGTCATCGGAGCGCTGGGCGCCCCGATCTTCAGCGACCAGTTAGGTGGCTGGGACATCATCACCGGTGCCACCGGTGGGTACATCATCGGCTTCATCCTCGCCGCTGCACTGGTGGGGTGGATGGCTGAGCGTGGCGCGGATCGGCGTGTGGTGTCAACGATCGGCGTGCTCCTGATGGGCAACGTCCTCATCTACGCCATCGGCCTTCCGTGGCTCGCCAATTGGTCTCCGGCCGGTGACGGCGTGAAGTTCGGGTGGTCGCAGGCCTACGAGTACGGTCTGCAGCCCTTCGTACTCGGCGACCTCATCAAACTCGCCATCGTCGCCGCCGTCCTCCCCGCCGGCTGGGCGTTGCTCCAGAAGACCGGTCTCGGGCGTGACCGCAAGGACGACGGGCCCACGGCGGGGTTGCTGTAGCGCAGTTGGCATGCCGTCCCCCGACGTGGGGGTCGAGAGTCACCGAAAGGGCCCGCTCAACGGGCCCTTTCGCATTTCCGGGGTCGCCTCAAGGTGTCGTGGCCACTGGGGAAGTAGATCATTCGCCCGGATCGGTACAGACTTGATACATGCACGCGCATGTTTTATGATGCCGTCTGTAGCCAATCCACGCAGGGACACCAGCCACAGGAGGCGGGGACACAGATGGGCAAGACAATCGGAATCGACCTTGGTACGACCAACTCGGCGATGGCCGTGCTCACCGGTGGGGAGCCCGAGATCATTCCCAACGCGGAGGGCGGTCGAACGACTCCGTCGGTTGTCGCCTTCACCTCTGGCGGTGAGCGCCTCGTGGGCGCCGTCGCACGTCGTCAGTCGGTGACGAATCCTCAGAACACGATCTTCAGCGTCAAGCGCTTCATGGGGCGGGAGTTCTCCGAGGTCACCGAGGAGATGACCATCGTTCCCTACGCAGTGGCTCCGGGATCCAGCGGGGACGTGCGCATCACCGCGGGTGGCAAGGAGTGGTCGCCGCCCGAGATCAGCGCGATGATCCTGCAGAAGCTGAAAGCGGATGCCGAGGCCTTCCTCGGCGAGACCGTCGACAGCGCGGTCATCACGGTGCCGGCCTACTTCAACGACGCACAGCGCCAGGCCACTAAGGACGCCGGCACGATCGCCGGTCTCGACGTCAAGCGCATCATCAACGAGCCCACTGCGGCGGCGCTGGCCTACGGACTCGACAAGGAGACCGAGCGCACCATCCTCGTGTTCGACCTTGGCGGTGGCACCTTTGATGTGTCCATCCTTGAGATTGGCGACGGCGTGTTTCAGGTGAAGTCCACCAACGGCGACAACCACCTGGGTGGCGACAACTTCGACAAGGCGGTCGTGGACTGGATGGTCGCCGAGTTCAAGCAGAGCCAGGGCATCGACTTGGGGCAGGACCCCATGGCCCTCCAGCGTCTGTACGAGGCGGCCGAGAAGGCGAAGATCGAACTCTCGACCACCACGCAGGCCGCCATCAACCTGCCGTTCATCACGGCGGACGCCGCGGGGCCGAAGCACCTCGACCTCTCGCTCACCCGAGCGAACTTCGAGGAGCTGACCCACCATCTCCTGCAGCGACTGGAGGGGCCGACCAAGCGGGCGCTGACCGACGCCGGCGTGTCGGGCAAGGACATCGAGCACGTGGTGCTGGTGGGGGGTATGACGCGCATGCCGGCGGTGCAGGACCGGGTGACCGAACTCACGGGCAAGGAGCCCCACCGGGGTGTCAATCCCGACGAGGTGGTCGCCGTGGGCGCCGCCATCCAGGCCGGTGTTCTCGCCGGTGAGGTCAAGGACGTGCTCCTTCTCGATGTCACTCCGCTGTCACTCGGTATCGAGACGAAGGGCGGCGTGTTCACGCGACTGATCGAGCGCAACACCACGATCCCGACGAAGAAGAGCGAGGTGTTCTCGACGGCCGAGGCCAACCAGAATCAGGTCGAGATCCACGTGCTGCAGGGCGAGCGCGAGATGGCCTCGTTCAACCGGACCCTCGGCCGCTTCAACCTCACGGGCATCCCGTCCGCCCCCAGCGGCGTGCCGCAGATCGAGGTCACGTTCGACATCGATGCCAACGGCATCGTGCACGTGTCCGCGAAGGATCGCGGAACGGGGATCGAGCAGACCATCGAGATTAAGAGTTCGAGCGGTCTGTCCGACGAGGAGGTCAAGCAGATGATGGACGAGGCCGAGTCGCACGCCGACGAGGACAAGCGCCTCCGTGCACTGGCGGACGCCCGTAACGAGAGCGAGGCACGTGTTCACGAGGCCGAGCGTCAACTGAAGGATCACGGCGACAGAGTCGATGCCGACCTCACGGCCGAGATCGAGTCGGCGGTGCAGGCCGCGACGGCCAGTCAGGCGAGTGAGGACCTGGCGTCCATTGAGGCCGCTACCGAGTCGCTCACCACCGCGCTCCACAAACTGTCCGAACAGGTTTACCAGCACGCGGCCGCCGAGCAGCAGGGCGCGGGCGAAACCGGTGACGAGATTGTCGAAGACGCCGACTACGAGGTCATTGACGAGGACGAGCCGGGCGACAAGGTCTAAGGGAACCTCAGTGACCGATTCCGACCACAACCCAACCCTGTCTGAGGAGCCCGGTGTCCCGGGCGACGAGGTCGGGACACCGGGTCCCTCGGGGCAGGACGAGCCACAGGACAAGCCACAGGACGAGCCACAGGACGAGCCACAGGACGAGCTCACCGTCATGACCGCCGAGCGGGACGACTACCTCGACCAATTGCAGCGCAGTCGGGCGGATTTCGACAACTACCGCAAGCGCGTGGAGCGCGAGCGGCCGCTGTTGGCGGAGGTCGGGGTGCGGAATCTCGTCGGCGAGTTGCTGCCCGTGCTCGACAACCTCGAACGTGCCCTCGACGCCCTTGTGGCTGCGGGGATCACGGACGCCGTCGGGATCGTCTCGGGCGTTGACATGGTGAACAAGCAACTGGTGGGCCTCTTAGCGAGTCGTGGTGTGGAGGAGATCCCCGCCACGGGGCAGGAGTTCGACCCCACCGTCCATGAGGCGGTCCACCGCATCGAGACCGACGACCACCCCGAGGGCGCTGTTGTTACGGTGGTGGAGCGCGGCTACCGGATGTCGGACGCCGTCATCCGCCCCGCGCGCGTGGTGGTATCGGGCGGACCGGGACGGGGGGCCGCCCCCTGAGCGGAAAGGACCTGTACGCGGTCCTCGGTGTGTCCGGGTCGGCCGATGACGAGGCCATCAAGAAGGCCTACCGCGCGCTGGCCCGCAAGCATCACCCGGACGCCAACCCCGATGATCCGTTCGCGGAGGAGCGGTTCAAAGAGGTCTCGCACGCCCACGACGTCCTCTCGGACACCGACAAGCGTCGTGAGTACGACGCCGAGCGCCGGTACGCCCGGATGGGCGGCAGCGGGGGAGGCGTTCGTCCGGGCGGCGGCGGGGGATTCGGGGACATGGGCGACCTCTTCGGATCGGTGTTCGGGGGAGGCCGTGGACGTCGCGGACAGGCCCGCGGAGGTGCCCGGCGCGGCCAGGACCTCGAGGTCGCGGTCACGCTGTCGTTCGCGCAGGCGATGTCGGGTGCCGAGGTGCCGGTCACACTCGAGCGCCACGAGGCATGTAGTGCGTGCGGGGGAACCGGGGGGAGAGCGGGCACCTCGCCACGCCGGTGTACGACCTGTGAGGGGCGCGGGTCGCTTGGGCGTGACATCGGTGGCTTCTCCATCCCCGAGCCCTGCCCCGACTGCGACGGAGCCGGCGCGGTGCTTGAGGACCCCTGTCCGGAGTGCCGCGGCAGCGGTACCACGTCGGCCGAGCGCCGCATCCGCGTACGTATCCCCGCTGGTGCGAAGGACGGCACCCGGATCAAACTCAAGGGCAAGGGCGGAGCGGGCATGCGGAGCGGTCCGGCGGGTGACCTGCACGTGGTCACCCGTGTCATGCCGAGCCCCATCTACCGGCGGAAGGGCGACGACCTCGTGCTCGAGGTGCCCATCACGTTTGCCGAAGCCGCTCTGGGCGCCAAGATCGAGGTGCCGACTCTAGATGGCCGCGTCGCCATCACGGTCCCCGCTGGCAGCCACGACGGTCGCACGCTGCGCGTGCCCGGCAAAGGTGCCCCGAAACTCAACGGATCCGGCAGCGGATCGCTGCTCGCCAAACTGCGGGTGAGCGTACCCACCGACCTTACCGACGAACAGAGCGGTGCCCTCCGGGCGTTTGCCGCGCTCGACGAATCCGACCTGCGCGGGAACCTCTTTCGATGACGTCCCGGCGTGACGACTCGCGCCCGGTGTTCATGATCGGCATCGCCGCCGAGATGGCCGGTGTGCATCCGCAGACCCTTCGTACCTACGAACGCCGTGGGCTTCTGAGTCCCGGTCGTACCACCGGGCGCACACGCCTCTACTCCGAGGCCGATCTCGCTCGGCTCCGGCATATCCACACACTCTCCGTGAGCGGGGTCAACCTGGCGGGCATCGTTGCGATCATGGGTCTTGAACGGCAACTCGAGCGGGCGCGGGCGCGGATCCGCGAGGTGGAAGACGATCGGGACATGAGGATGGCCGAACACGCGCGGGCAGTGGAGGCCTGTCGGCGTATGACGTCGACGGAACTCGTGCCGATGCGCCATGCGGGGGGAGTGCCCGCGGTACGCGTGACGCCCATCATCCCGGCGGGGCTGCGCCCGGTACTGCGCTCGCAACCGGGCAGTGACCCGAGGAGGTCGCGGTAATGGCCGTTGACAAGCCGACGGTGCGCGCCGCTGAGGCCCTTGCCGCCGCCCAGGTGCTCGCCGAATCGCGGGGTAACCAGTTGGTGGAGCCGGAGCACCTCCTGCTCGCGCTGCTCGACCAACAGGAGGGTGTGGTCCGGCCGATCGTCGAGCGGGCGGGGGCCGATCCGACCGCGCTCCGTGCCGCCGCCCAAGCCGCGGTGGACGGACGCCCCCAGGTGAGCGGCGCGCACGTCACCGTCGAGTTCGCACCCGCATTCCGATCGGTGGTCCGACGTGCCGGTCAGGAGGCCCAGGCGCTGACGGACGAGTACATCAGCACCGAGCATCTGCTGCTCGCGCTGGTGGAGGAGCCGAGCCCGGCCTTGGGCGTGCTGGCCGCCGCGGGGGTCACCCGTGGCTCACTGATGGAAGCCCTTCGCCAAGTACGCGGGTCGGCACGGGTCACGGACCCGAGTCCCGAGGAGAAGTACCAAGCGCTTGAGAAATACGGCCGCGACCTCACGGTGGCCGCTGCTCAGGGCAAGCTCGATCCGGTGATCGGGCGCGACGAGGAGGTGCGCCGGGTCATCCAAGTGCTCTCCCGCCGTACCAAGAACAATCCGGTGCTCATCGGCGAGCCCGGTGTGGGCAAAACGGCGATCGTGGAGGGGCTCGCACAGCGGATCGTGCACGGTGACGTGCCCGAGGGCCTCGCGGGCAAGCGGGTGATCTCCCTCGACATCGGTGCACTGATCGCGGGCGCAAAGTACCGGGGTGAGTTCGAGGACCGCCTCAAGGCCGTGCTCAAGGAGATCGCGGATGCCGAGGGCGAGATCATCCTCTTCATCGACGAGGTCCACACCATCGTGGGGGCCGGCAAGGCAGAGGGGGCCGTTGATGCGGCCAACCTGCTGAAGCCCATGCTCGCCCGCGGTGAACTCCGGGCCGTGGGCGCGACGACCCTCGACGAGTATCGCCGGTACATCGAGAAGGACGCCGCGCTCGAACGGCGCTTTCAGCCCGTCATGGTGGGCGAGCCCTCGGTGGAGGACACCATCGCGATCCTCCGCGGATTGAAGGAGCGGTACGAAGTGCACCATGGCGTGCGAATCCAGGATGCGGCCCTTGTCGCGGCCGCGCGCCTGTCGGATCGCTACATCACGTCGCGGTTCCTTCCCGACAAGGCCATCGACCTGATTGACGAATCCGCCAGCCGCCTCCGCATCGAGATCGACTCGGTTCCCGAGGAGATCGACGTCGCGCTGCGTCGCATCATCCAGCTGGAGATCGAGGAGAGGGCTCTTCAGGCCGAGACCGAGCCGGCAGCGGTGGAACGGCGCGATCGCGTGGCCGCCGAGTTGGCGGATCTCCGCGAGTCGGCGGACGGCATGACGGCGGTGTGGGAGTCGGAGAAGGCGGCCATCACACGCATCCGGGACATCAAGGAGGACCTCGAGCGCGCACGGGTGGATGGCGAGCGGGCCGAGCGCGAGGCCGACCTCGAGGGTGCCGCGCGTCTGCGCTTCGGAACCATTCCCGAACTCGAGCGCGGGCTCGACGAGGCTCAGCAGGCACTCGACGACCGCCAGACCGATTGTCGCATGCTCAAGGAGGAGGTCACGGGTGATGACGTGGCCGAGGTGGTGGCCGCGTGGACGGGGATTCCCGTCAACCGCTTGCTGGAGGCCGAGGTGGAGAAACTCGTGCACATGGAGGACCGCTTGCACGAGCGCGTGGTGGGGCAGGACGACGCCGTCGGGGCCGTGGCCAACGCGCTGCGCCGGTCGCGGGCCGGGCTCTCCGACCCCGCGCGGCCCATCGGCTCATTCATTTTCCTCGGCCCCACCGGCGTCGGGAAAACCGAACTCGCCCGTGCGCTCGCGGAGTTCATGTTCGACGACGAGCGCGCGATGGTCCGCCTCGACATGAGCGAATACATGGAGAAGCACGCGGTGGCTCGGCTCATCGGGGCACCTCCCGGGTACGTCGGGTTTGAGGAGGGCGGTCAAGTCACCGAGGCCGTGCGCCGGCGCCCGTATTCGGTGGTGCTACTCGACGAGATCGAAAAGGCACACCCCGACGTGTTCAACGTGCTGCTGCAGGTACTGGACGACGGCCGTCTGACCGACGGCCAGGGCCGCGTCGTGGACTTCCGCCACACCGTCGTGATCATGACGTCCAACATCGGGAGCGAGTTCCTCGCCGCGGGCATCGACGAGTCGATCGCCTCTGAGCGTGTGCTCGGGGCGTTGCGCGATCACTTCCGCCCGGAGTTCCTCAACCGCGTGGACGAGATCGTGCAGTTCCGCCGTCTCGACCGGTCACACATCGATCGGGTGGTGGACATGCAAATGAAGCGACTCGTGCGTCGGCTCGCCGACCAGGACATCCGCATCACGCTCACGCCGGAGGCCCGGGACATGGTCGCCGACGAGGGATACGACCCCGCCTACGGCGCCCGACCGCTCAAGCGGGTGATCCAGAAGCGCATTCAGGACCCGCTCGCCATGGACGTGCTCACCGGTGCGGTGAGGCCCGGCGACGACGTGGAGGTCGGCGTCGAGAACGGCGCTCTGACGATCGTGTCGCGGGAGCGCCCCGCGCCGTAGCGCACCCTCGGCGCCCGTGTCGTCACGCACTGGGGGCCCGGGCCGGACCGGCGACGGAGGGTGGTGGTGCGGACTCCGGTCGGTCCGACGAGGACGTGGGGGCGTCTCCCCGGTTGCCTCCCGTCGTCTTCGGTCGTCAGGCGCCCACCGACGGTCACCATTCGCCCATGGAGTGCGCCGTTTGATTCGGCGACTACGGTGACGTTACCGGCTCCCTCCCGTGACGCGGGTACGCCCGGCGGTGCGACGGCGGATGACCCGCGAGTATCCGCTCCCGATGATGCGCGGGATCACCCATTGCGGGGTGCCCAATCCGGGGAGAGACTGCGCGGGGTGTCAGCCCAGATGCGGGACATCTGCCCGACCCCGACCGTGGGCGGCCACCACCTATCGGGGGCGGGGTCTCACCGCGCCGATGGAGGTGACGAGGGCCACGATGGCCGCCACCTGGGCGATGAAGATGCCCACATCGCGCGCGAGGAACTCGGCCGGGCCGGGCGGGCGCACCAGGCGCCATGCGACAAGGGTCGTGGCCGCCAGCGCACAGGCGAAGCATGCCCACGCCAGCGTGCGCACGATGCCGGCGTCGAGCGCGACGGATCCGCGGACGCTGAGGTGAATCAGACCGGACGCGACGACCGTGATGATCGCCAGCGCGAAGCCGACGCGCGCGAACACGCTGGCGTCCCACCCCGAACTCGCTGACGGTGCGAAGCGCGGGGCGACGTCGGCCGTGTACCACGGGAGGAACACGGCGATGGCGAGGATGGCGGCGGCCACGGCGATGATGCCGGGGCCGGATCCGCGGTCGGCGTCCCGGGTGCTCATGCCCCAATCCTAGACGGGGGTGCGGTAGGCTCAACGCATCCGGCCACGGCACGAGGAGACCAGGTGCCCACCTACATCTTGCTGAGCACGCTCAGCCCCCACGGGGCGGGCACGATCAAGGCGAACCCCCAGCGGGTTAAGGAAGTGAACGAAGAGATCGAGCAGATGGGCGCGAAGGTCATCCAGCAGTGGGCCGTCCTCGGTCCCTACGACTTCGTGAACATCGTCGAGGCCCCGGACGAGAAGGTCATCGCCCGGGTGTCGGTCGAACTCGCGGCGCGTGGAACGGCGCACTTCCAGACGCTCACGGCCATTCCGGTCGACGAGTTCCTCGCCCTCCTCAAATGATCACATGCCCGGCCGCCGCCGCCTGATCGCCGGGGCGGGGCGGTTGGGTCGCGTCGCCCCGGCGATCGACGAGCGGGGGGAACGCATCCGGCCGTCCTCATGGGACCTCGTGGGCGCGTTACCCGAGGACCTCTGCCGTGCGCAGATCGCGTGCCCGGCGGGCGGCGCCACGGCCGCCTGATGGCAGCAGCGGTGCCATGGACGTGGTCGGTGCTCATCCCGGCCCATCGCATCGTCGTGGGATTGTTAGGTGGTGAGATCGTGGAGAGTCGTGCGGCCACCAGCGCGGGCACCTTCGCGGCGTATCGCAAACTGGACGGCGCGGTGCCGGGAATGATCGCGTGGCCCAACACGGTCCTCCTCGAGGGACCGGAGATCGTGATCGTGGATCCCGGGTATCAGACTCAGGGGGACATCCTCGACGGCGTGCTCCGGGCACGCGGCCTCCACCCCGCCGACATCCGGACGGTCGTGATGACGCACCTGCACTCTGACCACCTGAGCGCATTGCCCCAGTTGCCCGGGGTGACCCGCGTTGTGGTCCACGAGAACGAGCTGGACACCAACCATGCCCGGCGCCAACGTGGCATCCTGGATGAGGCGCCACTCGACGTGGTGAAGGGGGATTCGGGGGCGATCCTCCCGGGAATCACCTGGTTCCACACTCCGGGGCACGCACCGGGTCACATCGCGGTGGTGGCGGAGTGCACGGACACACGCCTCGTGGTGGCCGGCGACACGATGGGCCCCGATCCCTCGTGGTTCCGCGACATGGACGGTCCGGCAACGCTTCCCGAGCGGGAGGCGCATATCGCGGCGTGGCGACGCATTCGCGCCCTCTCGCCCGCCGTGATCGTGCCGGGGCACTACGAGCCGTTCGCCATTCAGTAGGAAGGGACATCCCCGGTGGCGGCGAAAGGCCCTCCGTCGAAGCGTCCCAAGGAGCACCGGTGGACATGCAGCGGATCACACGTGAACAGAAGATGCTGGCAGCGGCGGTGGCGATGCTGCTCTTCATCATCTCCCTGTTCCTCACATGGCAGACGTTCGGGTCCATCTCGGGTTCCGGCGCCGATCTCGGGTCATGGCCATTGGCGCTGATCCTCGCGCTCGTGGCCGGTGGGATCCTGGCGGCGGATGCCCTCGGTATGGACATCCCGCTCCGCAACGTCAACCTTTTCGCGCTGACCACGTACCTGATGTCGCTGCTGGTCTTCTACATGCTGGTGTGGATCTTCGCCATCGATGGGCTCTCATACGGTGTCTGGCTGGCGCTCATCTTCTCGGTCGTGGGTCTGGTGCTGTCGTACTCGCTGTTTCGTGAGGACCGCCGGTAACACGGTCCGGGCGGCGGCGATGCCCTCGGGAGACTCGGCCCCACGGCCCGTGGTGGACCACTCGGAGGGCCGTGCTACCACGTTTCGCCGACAGAGATCCTCGCCGCCGTGCTCGGCGGCCTGTGGATCGTCGCGGTCTGTCGGCCGTTGTTCACCGTCGGTGGCCACGATGTTCGCGACGGGGACGTGATCGACTCATCGCCTCGCTGGTTGTCGCGGCGGCGGCCACGTTTATTGCGGTTGGTACCTGGCGAACGGCTCGGGGCCCGGAGTCGGTCTAGGATGCACGGGCAGCACGGGACCAAGGAGGCACATGATGGGCTTAATGGACAGGGCGAAAGATGCGGCCCGGAAGGGCGCGGCAGAAGCGCGCGAACGCGGCGAGGAGTTGTTGCTCAAGCGTAAGTTCAACGCCCTTGCAGAAGATCTCGGCCATGTGACGTACCGTCAGCACGATGGCATGAGCGGTCTTGAGGGCGAGGCGGACAGTCTGGTCGCCCAGATGAAGGCCGTTCGCGCCGAGATCGACGTACTCGTCGGCTAGGTGGTAGCTCGCCCATGTCGTGACTCGGGCGTGCCCGGGTCACGTGGCGTGCTTGGCGGTTCGTAGTTCCGGACATCACCGCACCCCTCGTCGACTTTGCCACCGGCATCGTCGGTTCGTACGGCGCGTGGGCCGTGCTGGTGCTCATGGTCCTCGAGAGTGCGTGCATCCCGGTTCCCAGTGAGGCCATCATGGTCTTCGGGGGGTTCCTCGCCGGGCAGGGCACGGTCTCGTTCACCGCCGTGGTAGTGGCCGGCGTGGCGGGCAACGTGGTGGGGTCGTGGATCGCATGGTGGGTGGGTCGGGAGAAGGGGCGCACCTGGGCACTGCGTTGGCGTTGGCTGCACATCACGCCCGCCCGCCTGGACATGGCAGACCGGTGGTTTGAGAGGTACGGATCGTGGGCGGTGCTCATCTCCCGGTGCCTGCCCATCATTCGCACGTTCATTTCGCTCCCCGCGGGCATCGCGCGCATGCCGTTCTGGCGTTTCACCGTGCTCACGGTGATCGGGTGCATCCCCTGGGTTCTGCTCCTCGCGTGGGCCGGGCTTCAGGTGGGTGACAACTGGGAAACGCTGCAGCACAACTTCCACTGGTTCGACTACGCGGTCGCGCTCGCCATGGTCGTGGGCGCGGTCTGGCTGTTCGTGCGGCACCGGGCGCGTCGGAACCCCGCGGCGCCGGCCGGGGGCGCCGAGGGGTGACCCCGTGACGGCGGTTGCGTGGGTCATCGCGGTTGTAGCCCTCGGTCTGGCGGTGTGGGGGACGATCTCGGCACGACGTGCCCGCGTGGCGGCGGTGGTCGCCACGCGGCGCGCATGGAGTGCTGCGGCCGAGCCCGCCGGTGAGCGCCTCGCGACGGCCTTCGCGGCCCTCCCGGTATCCGTACTGGTGGTGGACGCGTCCGCCGTGATCACGGATGTCAATCGCCGTGCCGCCGACGTCTTCCCACTGGTCGCGCCGGGCATGGGGGTGCTCGAGGCATTCGGTGACCACCTGTTGGCAGGGCGTATGCGCGACGCCTTGCGCGTGGGCGACCCCGCCGAGTTCGACCTGCGCCTGTACGTGGAGGGGCGTCAGACGTTCCGTGTGGTGATCGTCCCGTTCGACGGCGCAGATGGACGCGAGGCGCTGTTGTACCTGCGTGACACGAGTGAGGTGACGGCGTACCAGGAACTCCGGTCGCAGTTCGTCGCCAACGTCTCGCACGAACTGCGCACTCCTCTCACCGGTATGCGCGGAATGCTCGAGGCGCTCGAAGACCCGGACATTCCGACCGAGGTTCGGCTCGACTTCGCGCACCGGGCACGCCTGGAGTCGGAGCGGCTCGAGGCGCTCATCGACGACGTCCTCTTCCTGTCCGAGCTCGAGGCCGCTCAGGGCGACCCGGTGGGCGCTCGAAGCGACATGGGCGAGATCGCAGGTGTCGTCGTCGGTGAACTGGCGGCGGAGGCGGTGGAGAAGGGCGTATCCGTGGACGTGGAGGCCGCCAACGGGGCGTGGACGGCGCTCACGGATCGCATGGCCCGTACGGTGGTGCGCAACCTTGTAGAAAATGCCATTTGCTATGCGGGTCCCGGGGCCACCGCTGTGGTGCGCGTGCGCCGGGTCGGTGACATGGTGGACGTGGAGGTGGTGGACGACGGCCTCGGGATCCCCGAGAAGTCCGTTCCCCATGTGTTTGAGCGCTTTTATCGCGCAGATCCATCCCGATCGCGCAGTGTGGGTGGCACGGGCCTCGGTCTCTCGATCGTCAAGCACATCGCCGATCGGCTGGGCGGCACCGCGCGGCTGTCATCACGCGAGGGATTCGGGACCACCGTGACGGTGAGCATTCCCGCCGTGGACCCACCGGTGACCGATGTCCCCGGTGGCCGCGGGGACGCTCCCGGCACCCGCCTGCGTTGGTAACGTCGGTCGTCGTTTCGATGAGGCTCCGACGTGGGCCGGGAAGGATCTGATGGGGATACCCCTGATGGACATCCGTGCGCAGTACGCCCCGCTCCGGGGCCAGTTGGATGCCGCGTTCGCGGGGATCTTGGATTCCGGCACCTTCATCCTCGGTCCGGAGGTCGCGGCAATTGAGGCGGAGGTCTCCGCAATCCTCGGCAACCGCCCCTGCGTGGGAGTGGCCAACGGCACCGACGCCCTCGTTATCGCTCTCCAGGCGCTCGGGGTTCAGCCGGGGGATGAGGTCATCACCACCCCGTATACCTTCTACGCCACGGCCGAGGCCATTGCGCGCCACGGCGCCACGCCCGTGTTTGTGGATGTGGAGCCGGTGGGCGCGTGCATCGACCCGGACCTGATCGAGGAGAAGATCACCGAACGCACGAAGGCGATCATCCCGGTGCACATCTTCGGCCACGCCGCCAGCATGACCTCCATCCTCACGACCGCGGCAGAGAACAACCTGTCGGTCATCGAGGACGCTGCCCAGGCGTTCGGGTCGGCCGATGGCGAGTGGCCGGTGGGCACGATGGGTGACATCGCCACCTTCTCCTTCTTCCCCACCAAGAACTTCCCCGGGATCGGTGACGGCGGCATGGTCGCTTGTCGCGACGCGGATCTGGGCAACCTCGTAAGGCGCCTGCGCTTCCACGGTTCGGAGGACAAGCAGACGTTCACGGAGGTGGGCTACAACTCCCGGCTCGACGAGATCCAAGCCGCCGCCGTGCGCATCTTCCTGCCCCACGTCGTGGACTGGAACGACCGTCGCCGCCAGGTGGCCGAGTGGTACCGCGAGGCGGGTCTTGGTAACTACATGACCCTGCCGGGCGAGTGCCCCGGAGTGCGTCATATCTACCACCTGTACGTGGCCCGCCATCCCGAGCGCGATCGGGTTCGCGTGCTGCTGGCGGAGGACGGGATCGGTGCGGTCGCCTACTACGGAACGCCCATGCACCTGCAGCCGGTGTTCCGGCACCTGGGATATTCCGCCGGTGATCTGCCAGTGGCGGAGGAGTGGGCGAGTACCGGTCTGGCACTGCCCATGCACCCCAATCTCACCCGCGAGCAGGTGGACGAGGTCGTGGCCGCCGTCGGGCGCGCCGTCGACCGCCTCTAGACGCCACCGAAGGGGTCATCGCTATCCGGATCTGGATCGACGCAACCAACTCTCCCCACGTGCTCATCTTCCGTCCGCTCATCCGGCGGATGGAGGAGCGCGGGCACGAGGTGGTGGTGACGTCGCGGGACTTCGCACAGACCATCGGGCTGCTCGACAAGTACGGGCTCGCGCATCGCCACGTCGGTGCCCACGGCGGCGGCAGCCTCATGGGCAAGGCGAGCGCCATGGCGTCGCGATCGTCGCAACTGGCAAGGATGGCGCGGGCGGAGCGCTTCGACCTCGCGGTGGCGCACGGCAGCACCGACCAACCCGTGGCGGCGCGCCTCGCTGGGATTCCGCAGGTAACGATGTTCGACTACGAGTTCGCTGCGGCCATGCACCACCTGAACGGCCGACTGGCCACGCGGGTGCTGGTCCCCGACGCCATTCCCGAGGCGGCACTTGCCCGGTACGGGATCCGCTCCCCGAAACTCATCCGCTACCCGGGGCTGAAGGAGGAGTACTACCTCGCCGACGATCCGCCGGACCCCGGTGTGGCGGCGGAGTTGGGGCTCGACCCCGACAAGGTCATCGTGGTGCTGCGACCGCCGCCCGAGGTGACGCTGTACCACCGGGGCGCATCCACCGATCTGTTCGCCCGCGTGGTGGACCACCTCGAGGCGCACGCCGATCGCGTGCAGGTCGTGGCCCTTCCGCGCATCGACGCCCAGCGGGAGGCCCTCGGCCGACGCGGCGTCATCGTCCCGGACCGGCCGGTTGACGGACCCGGCCTCATCTGGGCGTCCGATCTGGTGGTGAGCGCCGGGGGCACCATGAATCGCGAGGCCGTGGCGCTGGGCGTTCCGGCCTACAGCCCGTTCGCCGGCCGCGTGGGGGCGGTTGACGCCCGCCTTTTCGCGGAGGGTCGAATGCGCCGGCTCACGGATCCGGACGATCTCGTGCTTGAGCGCCGCGAGCGTATGGCGCCGCCGCCCATGCGCGACCCCGATCTGCTCGTGGACCTCATCCTTGGGGCGCGTAACACACGCCGTTCGGGCCGTCGCCCGACTTCCCCTAGGATTGGCGGCGAATGATTTCGCGTCTTCGAAGCATCGCGTGGCGAGGCCACCGGCACCGTCTGGGGCAGGTATCGGTGGACGTCGTCCTCATCGGGCTCGCGTGGTGGTTCGCCTTCGTCGTGAGGTTCGACGGCGATCCGCCCGGTCGGTACGACCGGCTCTTCGTCGTCACCGTCGGGGTCGTCCTGGTCATCAAACTCGTCACCTTCGTGGTGTTCCGCTTCTACACGCGCTGGTGGCGGTTCACGGGGATCGCCGATCTGGAGCAGATCGTGGCGGCCTGTCTCGTTGCCACCGCGCTGGTCCTCACGGCCCTCACGCTGTGGCGTCCCGACGGCTTCGAGCCCGTACCCCGCGGTGTGTTCGCCCTCGACTTCCTGTTCACCGTCGTGCTCATCGGCGGTGTGCGGTTTGTCGTGCGGTCGGTAATGGAGCGCTCGTCCCGTGGCGGAGGATCCGCGACGGGCCGTCCCGTCATCATCTGTGGCGCGGGCAGCGCCGCGAACTCACTGCTCGGCGACATGCGCCGGGAGTCGGGGCTCGCGTACACACCGGTGGGGCTGATCGACGACGACCCCCGCAAGGCGGGACTTCGCGTGGGCGGCGTCAAGGTGCTGGGAACCCGTGAGGACCTCTCTCGGGTGCTGCGCGACACCCGTGCCCGTGAGGTGATCATCGCCATGCCGTCGGCGCCGGGGGCGGTGCGTCGTGACATCGTTGATCGCTGCCGCACCGCCGGGGTGCGCGTGACCACCCTCCCGGGGCTCCCCGAGTTGATGAACGGAGACGTATCCGTGCAGAAGCTGCGCGAGGTCCGCGTGGAGGACGTGCTCGGTCGCGCGTCGGTGGAGATCGACATGGCACGGGTGGCCCGGTACCTCAACGGCCGCCGGGTCCTCGTGACGGGCGCCGGTGGATCCATCGGGTCGGAACTTTGTCGGCAGCTCGTTGCCGTGGGGCCGAGCGCGTTGGTCATCCTCGATCACGCCGAGAACAACCTGTTCGAGATCGATCTCGAACTCCGCGATCGCGGCCACTCGCCAGTCCCCGTTATCGCCGATTGCCGCGACGAGGAACTGATGGACAGGGTGTTCACCCAGTATCGCCCGGAGATCGTGTTCCACGCGGCGGCCTACAAGCACGTGCCCATGATGGAGATCAATCCCATCCAAGCCATCGCGAACAACTCCCTCGCCACGGCGACGCTGGCCAATCTCGCCACACGCCACGGGGTGGACCGCGTCTGCCTCATCTCTACCGACAAGGCCGTGGAGCCGCAGACGGTGATGGGCGGTTCGAAGGCGTTGGCCGAGCGCATCATCGAGATGCACGCACACGATGCAGCCACGCGATTTGCCGCCGTGCGGTTTGGCAACGTGCTCGGGTCGTCGGGGTCGGTGCTGCCTATCTTCCGCCGCCAGATCGCAACGGGCGGACCCGTGACGGTGACCCACCCCGACATGGCCCGCTACTTCATGACCATCCCGGAGGCGGTGCAGTTGGTGATCGAGGCCACCGGGATCGCCGACGGGGGCGACGTGTTCGTACTCGACATGGGTGAGCCCGTGCGGATCATGGACCTGGCGGAGAACATGATCCGCCTCTCGGGTATGGAACCCGGACGGGACATCCAGATTGAGATCACCGGGGTGCGCCCCGGTGAGAAGTTGCACGAGGAGCTGTTCAACCTCGACGAGCAGGTGCGACCGACGCGCTACGGGGGGATCCTCCGTGCCACGCGTCCGCCGCTGGATCCGGACGCGCTCGGCACGCGCATCGCCCACCTGCGCTCGGTCGTGGCCGATGGCGATCCGGTGGCCGCATCGGCGGCGCTCTGGGCGACGCTCCGTGCCGGCAGGGACGGCGGGCGCGTCGGCGAATACGATGACGTTCACGTCCGCGACGAACGCGACATCCCATGAGCACTCTGGCGATTCAGATCACCACTGCACCGGACGTGCTCCCCGAGCACTGCGTCGCCGTACGCCCGGGTGGCACGCTGTCCCACGTCCGCCGTACCTGCACCGCCCACCGCGCCGATGCGTACTGCGTGGGTCGCGATCACGATGCGCAGTGCCTCGTGTACTGGTGCGATGAGGGGCAGCATGTCCTTGCGCCCCGCGGTACCCGCGCCTCACTGGCGGTCGTCGGCCGCTGACCGGT
Source organism: Thermoleophilia bacterium (assembly GCA_009694365.1). Lineage (GTDB taxonomy): Bacteria > Actinomycetota > Thermoleophilia > Miltoncostaeales > Miltoncostaeaceae > SYFI01. Next base: position 174,125 of record SHVE01000001.1, read on the forward strand.
GGCCGGTCGTGGCCGGGTGCCATGACCACGCGGGGCTGTTCGTTGATCGGTGGTGGACCGGAGAGGGCTCCGACAACCGGTCGCGCCGGGTGGGTCGGTGCCGGGCGCCGGGTCAGGCGCGAATGGTAACGGGCCACACCGTGACCGCGGGGATGGCGTAGGTCCGAACCGCGTCCGGGCTCCCACACGGCGGGTCCACACGGCCTGACGCCGTGTGCGGCCGGTATCCCAGTCGGATGTGTGCGCGGCGTACGTCGACGGACGCTCACCCGCCTGACCCCGTCGCCGCGGTAATGGGCGTCCAGGGGACCCGCCCGTGCCGTTTCCCGTCGGCCGTATCGCGTGTCCCACGTGAGAGTCCGGCGGCATCCTCGGATAACCTGTGCTTATGGACTTGCGCCATCTCCTGACGCTACGCACCGTGGTCGACAAGGGGTCGTTCTCCCATGCGGCCGACGAGCTCGGCATTTCCCAACCGGCCGTGTCGTTCCAGATCCGGTCGCTCGAGGATCGTATGGGGCAGCGCCTGCTCGATCGCAGCGGGCGGCGCGTGACCTTGACCGACGCCGGTCGGGTGGTGGATTCGTACGCCCGCCGCATCCTGGCGCTCGAGGATGATCTGCTCCGGGAGGTGGGTGATCTCTCGGATCATCTCTCGGGTCCGCTCGTACTGGGGTCGTCCACCGGTCCGGGGGAACTGTTGCTGCCCCGTCTGCTCGGGGGTTTCAAGCGCGACAACCCCCACGCTGAGGTGCGCCTGATGGTGCAGGACACCCAGACCGTGTGCGACCGCGTGCTCGATGACGAGATCGAACTCGGCGTGGTGGGGGCCGCGCGTCCACACCGCGGGTTGGTGTTTGAGCCCTTCGTGCGCGACGAACTGGTGGTCATCTGTCCCCCGGATCATCCGCTGGCGGATCAGCGGGTGATCGCTCTGTCGGCTCTCGCTGCCCAGCCGATGATTCTGCAGCAACGCGGATCGGGCGTGCGTGCCGTGCTCGAGACGGCGTTCCGGGCTGCCGGTGTGCGAATGCGCGACCTCGACGTGACCCTCGAGCTTGGGCTGCAGCAGTCCGTGCGCGCGGCGGTGCTCGACGGCCTTGGTATCACGGTCATTTCGCGCCTCGCCGTGGAGCGTGATCTCGCGGAGGCCCGGCTCGTAGCCGTGGAGGTGGAGGGCGCCGTTCTGGCCCGCGACTTCTCCCTTGTGCGCCATGCTGGGCGCACGCCGAGTCGGGTGAGCGAGGGGTTCGTGACCTACGCACGGGCGCAACTCGCGGACCACGGCACCGTGGGCGACGGACGCGCGGTGTCCGCGGAGCAGGACGACTCGTGAGTGCCCCGCCCGTGCGGTGCGACGTCCTCGTGGTCGGGTCCGGTGGTGCCGGCATGAGTGCGGCCCTCGCCGCGCGTGCGCAGGGGGCGAGCGTGATCGTCATCACCAAGGCGGCGCTCGGGGCCTCCAACACCGGACGGGCGCAGGGTGGAATCCAAGCGGCGATTTGTGAGGGCGACTCCACGGCCGACCATTTCGAGGACACTTTCGCCGCAGGGCACGAGGACGCCCGGCCCGAGTTGGTACGGACCCTCGTGGAGGGTGGGCCCGACGCCATCCGGTGGCTCACCCACCTCGGGGTCGCCTTCACGCGCGACGACGGCGACATCCGCGTAATCCGGTGCGGGGGAGCCCGACGCCCACGGCTGCTGCAGGCCGGTGAGCGCACCGGTGCCGAGATGGTTCAGGTACTCCGCGCCGCGGTACGACGCAGCGGCGCGGAGGTGCATGAATCCACCTCCCTCAGGGCGCTGGCCCCGGTGGATGGGGGATGGTGGGCAACCGTCGCCGCGCGGGACGGCGCGACGAGCACGATCGCGTGCGGGGCCGTGGTGCTCGCAGCTGGTGGGGGCCTCGGTGGTGAGGCGGCGCGCATCGGCGAAAAGTCGACGAATCACCCGGATTCGACGCCGGAGGTGTTGGAGATGGCTCTCGCGCTGGGCGCCGCGGGCGTGGATCTCGACTCGTGGCAGAGGCATCCCACCGGTGCCCTCTGGCCCGAGGGGCTCGCGGGTTACGCCCTGCCCGAGACCACGCGCTCCTACGGCGCCACCCTGCACGACGCCCAGGGCGAGCGGTTCGTCGATGAACTGGCACCCCGCGACGTGGTCGCGAATGCCATCATTCGGGTCCTCGAGGAGGGCCGGGGGGTCACCACGCCGGATGGCGCGACCGGGGTGTGGCTCGACACCACGGCTATCGATCGTGAGAACGGGGCGGGTTTCACCGCGGATCGCCTCGCCTATGTGTACAACCGCTACCTGAAGCAGGGAGTCGACATCACCACGGAGCGCGTCTTAGTCCACCCGGTTCTCCATTATCGCAACGGCGGTCTGGTGATCGACGAGACGGGCGCCACCACCCTCGGTGGTGTGTTCGCCGCGGGCGAGATCACCGGTGGCGTCCACGGCACCAACCGGCTTATGGGTAACTCGCTGCTCGACACGGTGGTGTTTGGGCGCATCGCGGGTGCCAGTGCTGCGCGACGGGCGATGCGATGAGCGGTGGGAGGCCGGACTTCCTGCACCTGCCCACCCGACCCGCCAAGCCCCGTCAGGAGGGCATCACCCATGTGATGGACAAGGGGATGTCGCTGCAGCAGGTCGAGGGGATGATCGAGACCGCGGGCGAGCATGTGGACATCGTCAAGTTGGGGTGGGGTACCGCGTACGTCACGCGTAACCTGCGCGAGAAGATCCGCCGGTATCAGTCGTTCGGGATCCCCGTTGTGCTCGGTGGGACCTTCTGGGAAACCTGCCTCGTTCACGGGAAGCTTGACGAGTGGCGCGCGTTTGTTACTGACCTCGGTCTCCGGCATGTGGAGGTGTCGGACGGAACCGTGTCACTGCCGCACGAGACGAAGCTCGAGTACATCGCCGAACTCGCGAAGGACTTCATCGTTCTCTCGGAGGTGGGGTCAAAGGACAACGATGTGGTCATCGCGCCGTACCGGTGGGTGGAGATGATCAACGCTGAGATTGGCGCGGGGGCGTGGAAGGTCATCACCGAGGCGCGTGAGACCGGCACGGCCGGGGTGTTCCGTGGTGACGGCGAGGTGCGTATGGGCCTGATCGAGGAGATCGTCCACTCCATTGACGTACATCGCCTCCTCTTCGAGGCGCCGCAGAAGGCGCAGCAGGTGTGGTTTATTCGCACCTTCGGAACCAATGTGAACCTCGGCAACATCCCGCCCGATGAGGTGATCCCGCTCGAGACGCTGCGCCTTGGGCTGCGGTCGGACACCCTGTATTCCATGGCGCCCCCCGAGCACGTGGACGGCGCGGGTATCTAGACGGGGCGACGTTGCCCCGTAATCCCGGTGTGGGCATGATGCGATCGATCCGCGTCCCCATCGCCATCGTCGCCACTGCCATAGCGGTTATGTCGTTCGCCGTCGACGCCGCACGTGCGCGCTCGATGGGGCACGTCTTCGACTGGAGCCACGAGCTCAACATCGAGGAGCACCCCCGGTACCGGTCCACGGGTCCGCTCCCGATGCCCACGGCCCGGTGGTTGCGCACGGTGGACGGGATCCTCAACACCGCTGGGCGGCACGGCCTGTGGTTCAGTGGGTTCGCCGCACTCCCCATTGATATCCCGGTGTCGCCCCGCGAGCCGCGGTCGTGGCGCACCCTGGCCACTGCCCAGCGCCTGTACGACACGACCGGACTCTCGTGGGACGCCAACGTGGAGGCGTACGCGGCCAAGGACGCACTCTGCGTATTCCCGAGGCGGCCCACGGCGTGTCGCCCCACCGGCGTGGTTTTCCAGCCCGGTACTGCGGCGCCCACCCGCCGCATGTCGTTGCTCGATCCCGCCTACCGGCGCAGGGCGCTTGAGGAGATCCGCCGCATCGTGCCGCCTCTGGCCGGTAGGGGTTACGTGTGGTCGTTCACCGGGTCCGACGAGCCCATCGTGGTACTGCCGCAGGGGAGAGCGACCCGGAGCGCCCTCTGGCGTCGGCAGTCGGCCGAGGTCACACGGGACTTCGGCTTCGCCCCGCCGGTCGCCGGGGCGCGGCCGTCCCGAGCGGCGCTCACGGGGCTCCGGTGGCTCGCCTACTCGCGGTGGACCAGTCGCGAGTTCTTTCAGATGAAGGCCGAGCAGGCCGCGACGATCCGCCGCCTCGCCCCGGACGCCCGCGTGACCCCCAACGACTACGGGTTCATCGACGGCTTCATGCCGTGGGACTACACGCAGTTGGGTGCCTTCGCCGACATCACCGAGGCCGATCCGTACGTCTCGTACGCCGAGCGGGGCAACCCGGGTCGAGGTCGGTACAACCCAGGCTTCGCCGCCAAGTTTCTGTCCGATTTGAGCGGGACGCGCACCCGGATTGTCATCCAGGCCTTCCCTTACGCCAGCTTCTCGCCCGGCATCACCGATGTCGAGACGTGGACCAGCCAGGCCCTGCGTGCCGGTGCCACCGACGTCAGTCTCTTCGCGCGTCAGAATCCGCGCTTCACCGATCCGGCGCTGTACACCGGCATGCTCGCGCTCGCGGCCCGGCTCCGGGGCATTCATCTGCCGGCACCCCCCGTGGACCCGTCCACGGTCGTCGTGTATTCGCTCATGAGCGAGGGCCAGGCGCAGCCGTGGCGCACGGGCGACAGTCGCTACCGGGCGTCCGGGGACGCTCTGTACACCACGTACGCGCTCCTCGGCGAGTTGAACCACGCACCGTTCCGCTTCGACACCGACCAGCGCCTGGAGGACTCCCCGGGGCGTCTGGCCCAGGCCCGGGTGGTGTGGCTGCCGCGTGGGGACACCCTCTCGCGCCCCTTCGCGGTGGCACTCCACCGCTGGGTGCTCGCCGGTGGGTTCCTCGTGGTTACCGATCCCACGGCGTTCACGCGCACGCCCGACAACGCCTCCCTCTCCGATGTGGGCGCGGCCCTGATGGGCGGGCACGTGAGTGCGGCCCAGAGTGGCGGAGTGCTGTTGATGCAAGCGGAGGCACTGGCGGCGTCGGTCCCCCCCGACGTGTTCGGTATCCCCGTCGACGACCGACGGTCGTGGTCGTTCACCGACGTGGCCCCCGGTGGTCGCGTTGTGGCCACTCACCTCGATCAGAGCCCCGCGGCGGTGTTGCGCGACGTGGGACGGGGTCACGTGCTGTCGTTCGCCGCCGACCCCATGACCCCGGGGTCACTGGTGGAGCCGCTGGACGTGGTGACCCTCGTGGGCCATGTGCAGCGCTTCGCGGGTGGTACCACCGACGCCCCGGCATGGTCGTGGCGTATCCCGGACACGGTGGACCATCTGCCGTGGGAGGGTGCGTACCGCCCGTGACGCCCGCCCGGTACCCTGCCCGGCGTGGCCGTCTTCATCTGCCCCCGATGCGCGCACCGCGTGGCCGGGTCCGAGCGCGCCGAGGGCCATCAGCCCCGGGGCTGCTCCACGTGCGGGTTCGGATTCGTGTTCGAGATCATGGGCGACTACTACGCGGGTCCGCTCACGGCACTCGTGTGCTGCGACGCGAAGCGGCGCGTGCTGGTGGCCGGGCATGCGGTGACGCCGATCACGGGCTGGCCCGAGGCCGACATGATCGGTCGCGACGTGGTGGAGGCGCTTCGCCTCGCATTCCCCGGTGCCACGGACGACCCTCTGGACCGGGCGCTCGAGTGGGGGGTGCGCGTGCGCACGGAGCCCTGCACATTTCGGCCGTACCGTTTGGATGAGGATCGTCCGGGGATCGTGGACCTCTTTCCCGCGTACGACGACGATGGTGGGCTCCTGATCGCGCTCACACCCGTGACCCGACCCTAGCCATGGAGACCCGGCGGCTCGGCGCATCGGACCTCGACCTCTCGGTGGTCGGGCTCGGCACGTGGCAGTTCGGGGGGCGCTGGGGCGGTGCGGACGATTCCGTGAGCACGGCGACCTGTCATGCGGCGCTCGACGCGGGCATCAACTGGATCGACACGGCGGACATCTACGGGCAGGGCCGCGCCGAGCGGATCGTGGGCGCGGTTCTGCGTGACCGATCCGACGATGTCATCGTCGCAACGAAGGGTGGCGTGGCGTGGGAGTCGGGCCCGGACGGGCTCGTCATCTGGCGTGAGGCGTCCGGCGCCTACTTGCGCACGTCGCTCGAGCGCAGCCTCACGGCCCTCGGCCGGGACTACGTGGACCTGTATCAGGTGCATTGGCCCGTGGCCGGCGTGCCCGCCGACGACACGATGGCCGAACTCGTGAGGATGCGTGACGAGGGCACGATCCGCTGGATCGGGGTGTCCAACTACCACCTCCCCGACCTCGTGGCCGCCGCCGCCGCCGGTCCGTTCGTGTCGTTCCAGGAGGGGTACCACGTGATGCGTCGGCAGGCCGAGCAGGCGGAGTTTCCGTGGTGCCGGGACCACGGGGTGGGGGTGCTGGCCTACGGGCCGCTCGCCCACGGCCTGCTGACCGGGAGGATGGACGCGACCACCACCTTCCCGGAGAACGACTGGCGCTCGGCCAGCGAGCTGTTCACCGACGAGTCGTTCGCTGATCGGATCGCGGTGGTGCAGGCCCTCCAGCACATTGCCGACCAGTCGGGGCGCCCGGGTGGGGTGGCCGAACTGGCGGTGGCCTGGGTGCTGCGGCGACCCGAGGTGGCATCGGCCATCGTCGGTGCGCGTGACGCGACGCAGGGCGCGGGCATCGCGGCTCTCGTGGGGGTACCGCTCAGCGCGGATGAGGACGCCGCGATCGACGCCGTGCTGGCCGGGTACCCGGCGGCCGCACGCGCCTACGGCCACGGCGAGCCACCGGACCGCACGGCCAAGTAGGGTCGCTCCCGAGGTCCGGTGCCGACCGCGTGTCGGGCACGTCCCGCCCGGTCGCGAGCTCACGAGGCAGCGTGATGGCGACGGTGGTCGCGACGATTCCCATGAGTACCGGTGACAGGGACCCCGAACGGTGAGCGGAGTGGGGAGAACCCGCCACGTGCCCACGGGTCCCCGTTTGGTACGCCCTTCGCGTGCCGGTGACGGTCGTGCACGATTGCGGCGACTGGTGTGAGGGCCCCGTGTATCGTCGGCGTCGACGCGGCATCATGTGAGTACGCGAGGAACGGCGGTAGGGGATGAGGGTCACGGTCACGGGTGCCAGCGGGCTCATCGGTGGACACGTCATGGCCGCTCTCCTCGCACGCGGGGATGAGGTGGTACCCGTGTCGCGCGGCAAGGCCACGGTGGGCGGGGTTCCGGCGGTGCGCTGGGATGTCGCGTCGGGTCCCTTCCCTGAGGCGGCGACCGATGGTGTGGACGCCGTTGTCAATCTCGCCGGAGCGTCGGTGGGCGAGGGGCGCTGGACCGCCGCGCGCAAGGGAATCCTCCAGGGCAGCCGCGTGCTCACTACGACGGCCGTCGCCGATGCGCTCGCGCGGGGCGTGGGGCCGCGTGTGCTCGTGAGCGGCAGTGCGACCGGCTACTACGGGAACCGGGGCGACGAGGTACTGGACGAGTCGGCGACGGCGGGTGACGACTTTCTCGCGGACACGGCAGTGCGATGGGAAGCCGCCGCGCGCCGGGCCGAGGCCGGTGGTGTGCGCGTGTGCCTGTCGCGTACCGGCATGGTCCTCTCACGGCACGGCGGGGTACTCCCCCGCCTCGCACGCCTCGCACGCACGGGCGTGGTGGGTCCCATCGGCGGCGGACGGCAGTGGGTGCCGTGGGTGCACGTGGACGATGTGGTGGGCATGATCCTCGCCGCCCTCGACGACGACGCCTGGACCGGCCCGTTCAATGCGGTGGCACCCGAGGCGACGCGCCAGGGCGACGTGGCGAAGGCCCTAGGTCGCGTGCTTGGCCGCCCGGCCGTCGCCCGTACTCCGGCTTTCGTGCTGAAGGCGTCAATGGGGGAGATGGCCGCGCTGGTGCTGGACGGTCAGCGGACGGTGCCCCGCGTGGCCACCGCGTCCGGATACCGGTGGGCATTCGCGGATCTGGACCACGCCCTGCGGGCGGAGATGGGCGTCTAGGAGTTGTCCTCGATGCCCGACTGGGCGGGCATGAGGCGCATGACATCGGCGTGCAGGGTCAGCCACATCTCACGCAGGTGTGTGGTGAGCACGTGGTGCTTGCCCCCGGGCAGCCCGGAGGCCACGCGGTACAGCTCGTCGGGACCCTTCTCGTCGGCGTCGAACACCATCGCGCGGTAGTCGTCGATGAGTTGTACGAGGTCGAGGTGATGCTGCTGCTGGACCTTGAGGATCTGATCGATGCGGGCGAGCGCCTCGTCGGACACCGGGCCTCCCGAGGGTCGGTGACGTGTTCCGTGACGGTAGGCGGCCGATGCTAGCGTGCGCCGTCCCGGGGGATTAGCTCAGTTGGGAGAGCGCCTGCTTTGCAAGCAGGAGGTCGTCGGTTCGATCCCGTCATCCTCCACTTTCTCGGACAACGGGTCGGCCCCCGCATCGGTTGACTCACGGCGTTGACAGGTGTTGATGCCGCAGGTGCGGCGGGAACGAGTGGTTCGTACTCGATCGGAGTGAGGCGTCCGAGGACGTTCTTCTGCAGGAGGCGGGAGAACGACTCCTGCGCGACATTCCCTCGTGAGCCGGGTGAGGAATCGGTTCGCCCCGCATGGGGGTAGCAATCTGGAGTCGAGTCGGCAGCAGCCAATGGCACAGATACCTGCCATGTGGATCAAATATGTGCCATCATCCAACGCATGGACCTCGGAGCCCCATACCGCGTCATCGAGACGCCGTTTGACATGGAAGTGATCCGCGTTCTGTCGGGAACGACCGGGGCGCTCAGCGGGAGGCGGGTGGCGGGCCTCGTGCGTACCGGGTCACGCCCGACGGTTCTTCGGTCGCTCAATCGCCTTGCGGGTCTCGGTCTCCTCGATGTCACCGCGGTAGGGCGCGCGAACATGTTCTCGTTCAACCGCGAGCATCTGGCGGCGCCGGCGTTGGAGGAGTTGATGACTCTGCGCCGTCGCCTCATCGACGTCATCACCGAGCAGGTACGCACCCTGACTCCGCCACCTCGGGCCGCGGGCCTCTTCGGGTCGGCGGCGCGCGGCGATGGTGATGAGGAGAGCGATCTGGACATCCTTCTCATCAGCGACTCCGGCGAGACGCCCGAGACCTGGCAGCTCCACGAGGTGGCGGATCACCTTCGCCGACGGGTGGGTAACGTGGCAAACCTGCACACCCTCACATCCTCTGCGTTAGCGTCGCTCGTTGCCGACGACGCGCCGATCATCGCCGACCTGAGGCGCGACTACGTGCCCGTGCTCGGTCAACCGGCTCCCGAGTTGTTTGCCGGTTCCGCATGAGCCCGCCTCGGCGCCAGCGAGTTCACACGTGCACACGGAATGACGCACACACTCGCCTTGCGCAAGCGCGCAAGCTGATGGAGGTCGCCAATCTCGTCGCCAGTGAGACGACGTTGTCCGAATCACTGAGCGTGTCCGCCGCCCTGGCCGTTCTTGCCGGCATCGCGGCGTCGGATGCGGCCTGTTGCGCTGCTCTCGGCGAACGCTCGCGCTCCCAAGATCACCATGATGCCGAAACGCTTCTGGCACGAATAACCCCAGGGGGTCCGGATGCGGCGAATTGCCTGCGACGCCTGATCGACGAAAAGGACAACGCGCACTACGGCTTGTCCAACATCAGTCAAACAACCTTGATGTCGCTGCTGCGCCAAGGCGAGCAACTCCTGTCATTCGCCGAACGGGTGCTCCTCCGTTAGGAATCGTTCGTCGCCCGAGCACGGTTGACGAAGCGCAGGTGGGGACGCGGTTGACCACGAACGCGCTGACGATCGATCCGCGACCCCGTGGGGGGCGCACGATTCACCAGCGGTGCACGAGGAGGACGCTGCGTCGCTCATCCCACCGGCGCGCTGCGCGTGGGACCGCAGTGAGCACCCCTTATCCGTCGGGCGAACTTATCCGGGGGCCACTTGGTCCCTGCGCACAAGGTTCGGTGTCGGGCGCCCTCGTAGCATCGCCGACGCAATGGGAGGGCTTTGCCCTTCCGCAATCGACCAAGGAGGAGCTCTATGCGCCACAGGTCACTCGGGCTCGGGGCGGCGGCAGTCGGTGCGCTGCTTCTCGGGATGCCCGCCTTGGCTGCGGCAGCAGATGCGGGCCCGACGCCCACCGACATCGCGGTCAACTCGATGTGGGTGGTTGTCGCGGCAACCCTCGTGCTCTTCATGCAGGCCGGCTTCGCAATGCTCGAGATCGGCCTCTCACGCATGAAGAACTCAGGTGCCGTCGCAGGCAAGATCATCATCAACCTTTCGGTCGCCATCCTGATGTTCTGGGCGATGGGATTCGCCCTTGGATTTGGCGACGGCAACGGGTTCCTCGGCTCCGCCGGGTGGTTCCTCGACGCCACGAACGCTACGGGCGATACGAACTCGCTCGGACTCAACGCGTTCCAGAACGCGATCGCGGCGTACAACATCCCGGTCGAGGCGTTCTTCTTCTTCCAGGTCGTCTTCGTGGCGGTGTCGCTCGCGATCGTGTTCGGCACGATGCTCGACCGCACGAAGTTCATCGGTTACGTCATCTTCGCCGTCGTTTTCACCGGCGTGATTTATCCGATCGTCGCCCACTGGACGTGGGGTGGCGGATGGCTCGCGCAGCGGGGCTTCCTCGACTTCGCGGGTTCGTCCATCGTTCATCTGCAGGGAGCGGTGGCGGCATTGGTCGGCACCCTCATCCTCGGGCCACGTATCGGGAAGTTCCGAAACGGGAAGGCCCAGCCGATCCCCGGTCATTCGATCCCGCTCGCAATTCTGGGCGTGATCATCCTGTGGGTCGGGTGGATGGGATTCAACGCGGGTTCCAGTTTGGGTGCGGTCGGCATCAACTTCGCCGACATCGCCGTGAACACGAACCTGGCAGCGGCCGCCGGTGTCATCGGCGCGACCGTCGCATCGCTGCTCATCTTCCGCACGCTTGACGTATCGCAGATGGGCAACGGTGCCATCGCTGGCCTCGTGGCCGTCACGGCACCGTGCGCGTTCGTGGACCCGTGGGCCGCGATCGTCATCGGACTGGTGGCCGGACTCATCGTGCCGCCGCTGGTGGTGCTCGTTGACAAGCTCGGCATCGATGACCCCATCGGTTGCCTCCCGGTACACGGCGTGGCCGGTATCTGGGGAACGCTGGCTGTGGGGCTGTTTGCCACCGAGGCTCGTATCGGAGGGTTGGGCGTCGGTCCGGGACTCGTCTACGGCGGTGCCGGTCAGCTCTGGGTCCAGTTCTACGGGATCCTCGCCACCATCGCATTTACCGGTGGCGCGTCCGCAGTGGTATTCCTTCTCGTCAGGAACACGATCGGTCTTCGCGTCCACGAGGACGAGGAACTCGCCGGTCTCGACATCTCGGAGCACGGAATGTACGGATACCCCGAGCAGTTCATCGAGGTTCCCGGGGCGTTCCCCGAGTCAACCCGACAGAGTGCGGGGATGGCCACTCTGGCTGCCCCCCGAACCATGTCCTCGTCAGAGTAGGAGGATGGCGACGTGAAGAAGATCGAGGCGTTCATCCGTCATGAGGCGTTCGACGAGATCCGCAACCGCCTAGCGGGTATGGGGCTTCCCTCCATGTCTGTTAGCGAGGTCAAGGGCTCCGGACGGCAGGGCGGGTACACCGAGAGTTATCGCGGGGCGAAGACCACAATCTTCATGCGTCCCAAGCTCAAGCTCGAGGTGGTGCTGGACGACACCGACGTGGAACGTGCGGTGGATGTCATCCTCGAGCTGGCCCACACGGGCGAGCCCGGTGACGGCAAGATCTTCATCATTCCGGTGGAGGACGCTGTGCGCGTCCGTACCGGTGAGCGCGGGGACATCGTCCTCGCGCCGCATTCGAAGGCTTAGTCCCCCGGATGGGATGAGGTGAACGAGGGGCCCTCGTCGCGTGGCGGCGGGGGCCCCTCGTCGTTTCGCACCTCGGCCGGGAGCGTGAGGATGAAGCGGGCGCCGTGGCGGATGGCATCGCACGCCCTTAGGTCGCCGCCCAGGGCCCGCGCCAGTTGCTTCGCGATGGCGAGGCCGAGCCCCGACCCGGAATGGCCATCGGGTGTCTCGGACGACAGGAAGGGCTCGAACGCGATCTCGAGGAGTTCGGGCGTGAGCCCGGGACCGGTGTCGCTCACCTCGGTGATCGTGCCGCCCGCCGTTCCCGCGCGCACCGTGACGGTGATCGTGCCACCGGGCGGAGTCCACCGGATCGCGTTGTCGAGCAGGTTGCCGATGATCTGCTGCACGCGGTCGGGATCGGTGACGATGGGCGGGACCTCGGCGATGTCGGTGATAAGGGCCACGCCCTTGGCATTCGCTTGGGACGAGAGGGCATCGGTGGCGAGGCGGACGGGCTCGGCACCCGGCACCGCCACGGGGTGGATGCGAAAGCGGTCGGCATCCATGCGCGCGAGATCGAGGAGGTCGGTCACCAGCACCTCAAGGCGATTGGCCTCCGACACGATGGCGCCGAGCGATCGGGGAACGGCGTCCTCTGGCACTACGCCATCGCCGAGGGCCGATGCGTGTCCCCGGATCGCGGTGAGGGGGGTGCGCAGGTCGTGGGTGATACGCATGAGGAACTCGCGCGCGATGCGGTCGCGGCGTGCCAGTTGGCGCACCATGGCGTTGAACGAGCGCGCCACGGCGTCGAGTTCCTCGGGGCCACTCGTCTCGGGGACCTCGGTCGCGAGGTCCCCAACCGCAACCCGACCGGCCGCCGCCCCGAGGTCGCGGAGCGGGCGGGTGGCGCGGCGGGTCACCCACATGACGAGAATGACGGCGACGATCAGCCCGAACGCAACCGCGACCAAGACGGGCGCGAGGATCTCTCCCCACGAGGCCGACACCTCCGCCTGCGGGCGCGTGAGGACGATCGCGCCGATGTACCGGCGGCCCACGGAAACGGGGGCCGCCGCAGCGAAGGTGGGCATGGTCCCCCCGCTCGGGGTGAAGTCGAAGCCTTGGGATCCATCGCGCACGAGGGTGTCGGGGTCGATCTCGCGCGCCACGGTCTCGGGCAGCCCACCGGTGGGATCGATGGCACCGGGAGAGAGGGCGAGCCCCACATAGTAGAGGCGCGTCCGCGGGCCTGCGAGGGCCTCGAAGTTTCCGATGGGCTCGGTACGGAACTCCTGTCCGGTGGCGAGCGCGGTCGCCACGCGGTCCGAAACAATGGTGGCGACGGCCTGGGCCTGGCGATTGAGCTCGGCCCGCGCCTGGCTCGTCGCCTCGCTGCGGATGAGCGATACCGCGATGGCGGCGAACAACACGGCCGCCACGATGAGTCCGCCCACTGCGCCGAGCGCGACCCGCCCGGACAGACTCGCCCACGGTCGCCGCCGCCGCCGGCCGGTGGTCACCGCCGAGCCGGCACCTTGTATCCGGTGCCCCAGACCGTGTCGATGGGGCAGGCATCCCCCAATTTCCGTCGGAGCTGACGAACGTGCACGTCGATGGTGCGGCTGTCTCCGAGAAAGGTGTAACCCCACACTCGCTCGAGCAACTGCTCACGGCGGAGCACGAGTCCTCGCGCCTGCACGAGCGTCGTGAGCAAGTCGAACTCCTTGGGGGTCAGTGCGATCTCCGTGTCTCCCACAAACACCTCGCGCGGGCCGATCTCGATTCGCAGGTCACCCACCTCGAGGATCGGCGGCATGTCCGGGTCCGGCGGGTCGGGCTTCCCGTCGGACCGTCGGAGCACCGCACGCACGCGGGCCACCAACTCGCGGGGGTCGAACGGCTTGGTCACGTAGTCGTCGGCGCCGAGTTCGAGGCCCACAACCTTGTCGACAGCATCGTCGCGGGCCGTGAGGATGAGAATCGGCATCGAGGTGCCACCTTGACGAAGGCGCCGGGTTACCTCAAACCCGTCGACACCGGGGAGGTTGAGATCGAGCAGCAGCAGGTCGGGCCGCTGGGCGTCGATAGCGGTGAGCGCATCGTCCCCGCGCGCGGCGACCACCACGCGGAAACCGGCCGCCTCGAGGTACATCTTGGCGAACGAGGCGATGTTGGGTTCATCCTCGGCGATGAGGATGAACGGTCTGTCGTTGGTCGTACCCATGAGGATTGGTTCTGAGGCTACCCTTGACCGGTCCGGCGCGTTGCACGCAGGGGGAGATCGATTGGACGAAGTGGCCAACTTTCGGTCCCACGGGTGTTCTGGCGGAACGTCCCCACGCCGTCGAGTCGGGCCGTACCGTTGCCCGTGATGGAGAGCGTGACGTTCCCGGACCCGCGGAACTCGGCCACGATGTTGGTTCCGTCGAGGGAAAGGATGTTGCGTGAAGCCGGGCGAAAGGTGATGTGGGACGGGCCACCGCGGGCCTGAGTGGGGCGGCGGGGAAACCGGAGCCGTTTGCCGGCGAGGATGACCCGTGCGTTCCCCGCGTGATCCGTGACCGTCACGGTCATCCCCCCGACATCGCCGAACGCCAGGAATGACCCCCGGATGCGGACGTATCCCGCCCCGTCCACGTACAACTGGCCACCCGTGGTCATCGGTGCGACACGGTCGTTCGGTCCGGATGCGGTTGCGGCGAGGCCCGCGGTCGCCACGATGGCGACGGCCACGAGGGCGGCGAGCGATGTGAGGATGCGCGTCACGGTGTCAATCGTGCCCTCTGGGGGTTGAGGGCGCGAGCCGCAGACGTAAGGGGTTCGTTAATCCCTGCATGTCTGCCACCCCCTCAGATTTCGAGGTTGATGCCATCCTCGACCGTGATCGTGGGGGGCGTGCTTGGCACGAGCGAGACGTTGTCCTCGGCGACGGGACCGGCGGTGGTCCCCACCGGGGTGGCCGACGGCATCCCGCTCTCGGGGATCGGTCGGGGACCGTCCCCCATGTACGCCCAGACGATCTCGCCGCAGTCCGGGCACCCGGGGAGCGTGGCGCGGTTGTTGATGCGGAACTGGCATGCGACGCATCCGAAGATACCCAGGACCTGCTGGCCCGCGTGGTAGCAGGGTTTTCCGATGCGCTTTTCGGCCTGGATGACACCCTGCGCCGGGGTCAGGTTCGTCGTCTGGGGACCTGCCGTCCTCCCCGGTCCATTGGTCGGTCCGCTGGTACCCATCGTGAAGAGACCTCCGTCGCGTATATCCTGCGTGCGGGTCGGATCGTACCGCGATGGGCCGATCCCGCTCAGGAGTGCAGGCGTGCGGAGGGCAGCAAATGCGCATCGCGTGCGCGCAGGTACATACGGTCGTCGGTGACATTGAGGGCAACCTCGCACTGGTGCGGGAGGCCATCGGCGCCGCAACGGACGTGGGCGCGTCGCTCGTGCTCACTCCCGAGTTGGCCCTCACCGGCTACCCGCCGGAGGACCTCTTGTTGCGCCCATCGTTCGCCGAGGCGTCCCGGGAGGCGCTCTACGAACTCGCCCCCACCGTGGTGGACGGCGTGGCGATCGTGGGGTTCGTGGAGCACGACGACGACCTCTTCAACTCCGCCGCGGTCATCGCGGACGGCCGGGTGCAGGGGATCTATCGGAAGCGGTTCCTGCCGAACTACGGTGTGTTCGACGAGGCTCGGTACTTCCGTGCCGGTACGCGCCCCATGGTTCTCGACATCCACGGGGCACGCGTGGGGATCGTCATCTGCGAGGACATCTGGTACGCGGAACCGATCGCCGCCGAGCTCTCCCGCGCGCGACTCGACGTGATCGCCTGCATCTCGGCGTCGCCGTTCCACATGGGGAAGGCGGAGGTACGCGAGCGCATGTTGCAGACCCGTGCCACCGGGAGCACGGCGGCGCTCGCGTTCTGCAATCAGGTGGGCGGGCAGGACGAACTGGTGTTTGACGGTCGATCCGTGATCATCGACCACGCGGGCGAGATCGTCGCCCGAGCGCCCATGTTCCGCGACGACCTTCTCATCGCGGATGTCGAGTTGGACAGCGCCGCTGGTCGCCGCCTTCGTGAACCGCTGGTCCGTCGCCTCGATCCGTCGGAGGAGTTCGCAGCGGTGGTGGTGGACGTCCGACCGGCGACCGCCTCCCCACCGCTCCCCGTCGCGGTGGCACCCGTGCCGATTGAGGAGGCCGAACTGTGGGGTGCCTTGGTCACCGGCGTGCGCGACTACGTGGTGAACAACGGCTTCCCGGGGGTCGTCATCGGCCTCTCCGGGGGCATCGATTCGGCTCTCACGGCCGCCCTCGCGGTGGACGCCCTCGGTGCCGACGCCGTGCACGGCGTCGCCATGCCATCGGTCTTCACCAGCGGACAGAGCACGGGGGACGCGCAGGCGCTCGCGGGCCGCCTCGGTATCCGTCTGGACGTCATCCCGATCACCGCGGTCGTGGACGCCTTCGAGGCCGAACTTGCCGACGTCTTCGCGGGACGCGGTCGCGACACCGCCGAGGAGAACCTGCAGGCGCGGGTGCGCGGCACGTTGCTCATGGCCATCAGCAACAAGCATGGGAACATGGTGCTGGCCACCGGTAACAAGAGCGAGATGTCCGTCGGGTACTCCACGATCTACGGCGACATGGTCGGCGGGTTTGCGCCGCTTCGTGATGTGTCGAAGACCTGGGTGTATCGCCTCGCGTCGTGGCGGAACCGGGATGGCATCCGGGAGGTCATCCCACAGGCCATCATTGACCGATCGCCCACGGCGGAACTCCGCCCCGACCAACGCGACTCCGATTCGCTCCCCGCATACGAGGTCCTCGATCCGATCCTTGAGGCATACGTGGAACAGGACCTCCCGCCCGACGCGCTTGTGGCGCGTGGATTCCCCGAGGACATCGTTCGGCGCATCACTGGGCTCGTGGATCGCGCGGAGTACAAGCGCCGCCAAGGGCCTCCCGGCGTCAAGATCACCCCACGGGCCTTCGGGCGTGATCGCCGTATGCCGATCACCAATCGGTATGGCGCGGGTTAGGCGCCACCCCGCCGCCCACCTGTCCGCCCTCGTGGTGGCACTCGGAGTGGTTGCGGTGTCGGGCATCGTCACGGCACGGGCTCTGCCGCCCGTCCTCGCCACCTCGCCGCTCGGGCCGTCGCTTATGGTCACCTTCCGCGCGGCCCCCACCGTTGTCGCCGCGCACGCTGCGCTCGACGCCTTCGGGGTGGTCACACCCATCGCACCCGAGGTTGGCGTGTGGGCGATCACCGGTCGCCCGGGCGTGGCCCTCCGTGAGCGAGTGCTTGCGCGACCCGGCGTGATCGGCGCGGAGTGGTCGCTTGCCCGGCGGAGCGATGACCTCATCTCTCAGGCGCTGGGGCCGCCCTCGCCGCTCGTACCGGTTGCCACTCCGACGGACACCTACTTCGCGAGCGGGCGTGAGTGGAACGTGTTGCCGCCGGCCACCACCTGGGGCCCCGACCTCACGGGAACGCCGCCTCGTCCACGCATCGCCATCCTCGACAGCGGAGTGGACGCCAGCCATGAGGAGTGGCGGGGGCCAGCTTCTCCTCTGGTTGCCCCATGGAGCGCCTGGACCAGTACCGAGCAGGCGGACGATTGGGGACACACCGGGCACGGCACGCATGTGGCCGGGACCGCGGCCGCTCCGATCAACGGCGTGGGGGTGGTGGGTGTCGCGCCGGGTGCCGCCGGGACGGCGGAGGTCATCCCGGTACAGATCTCCGACCGTGACGGCTACTCCACCGACATCACGATGATCAAGGGGATCCGCTGGTCCGTGCGCCACGGGGCCAAGGTCATCAACATCTCGGCGGGTGGCCCGGGCGAGTCAGTGGCCTTCCAACGGGTCATCAACTGGGCCTTCTCATCGGGCGCGCTCCTCGTGGCGTCCGTGGGTAACGATGGAAATCACGAGGCGGCCGTCAACTTCCCGGCGGGCTATGCGCACGTCCTGGGGGTGGCCGCCCAGTGCGCGGGAACGGTGTGGGAGCAATGCCCCACGGCGTACGGGCTTGCCCGCTTCAGTAATCGCAATGCGTCCGTGGACCTCATCGCACCGGGTGTGGACATCTTGTCGTCGGTACCCCTGCGCGTCACCACCAACCGTGTGGCCCCCGGCTATGCGGTCAAGGAGGGCACGTCAATGGCCGCGCCGTTCGTGGCCGGCGCGGCGGCGCTGGTGTTTGCGGCCAATCCCGGTGCCACTCCGTATCAGGTGATGACCCAACTCCAGAACACCGCGACCGACATCGCACCTGCCGGCCGCGACCTCTTCAGCGGCAGCGGGGTCATCAACCCGCGTGCCGCCACTCTGCTGCCCCTCCCCCCGGATGACCCCGGCGAATCCAACGATGACTCCATCGAGGTGAAGGCGGCCACCGCCCTCGAGGTGTCCCCGGCGATCGTCATCATCGATGCGGCGATTGACATCGCCAACGACCCGCGTGACGTGTACCCGGTGACGCTCCGCACGGGTCAGCGGGTCCGGCTGGTCGGGCAGGTGCACGGTGGCAAGGTGCGCGTGGCGCTGTGGCCGCCGGGCACCCCGACCGTCGTGGGTACCAAAGCGCGACCCGCCGCGAGGTCGGGCGTCTCCGCTCGCCCGCGCCTGTCGTACGTGCCGACCCGGAGCGGTCGCTGGCTTGTGACGGTGAACGCGGTCGCGGGTCGCGGTTGGTACCACCTTGAGGTGGGGGCTACGCCCTAGACGGAGCGCGGTCGTCGCCGGTGGCAAATCGAATCGTCTGAGCTATGCGGGATGCCTCAGACTCCCACCACCGGTGCCGGGCGGAACGCCCCGTGGGGCCGCTGGTCGGATGTGCGAGCAGGTGGTCGCTGTTGCCGCGAGGGATCGAGGATTCGACCGATGCCAGCCGTTCGCTGTCACGCCAAGGGGCGACGCGAGACGGCTACCCTTTAGGAATGTCGGTGACCGCGTTCGTCGATCGCCAGGGCCTCGCTGGGTACGACCTCGGGTCCGACCATCCCCTCGCGCCCGTCAACCGCGAACTCGCGATCGATCTCATTCACGCGTATGGACTGTTGGACCGTCGCGACGTGTACGTGCTGCCGCCCGCGCCGGGGGACGAGGACCTCATCGGCCTCGTACACACCGACGCCTATGTGGCCGCGGTGCGTCGGTACAGCCGGACCCCGGTGCTCGCCGCCGCGTTCGAGGCGGGGATGTGGGGCCTCGCGCACGGCGGTGACACCCCGGCCTTTTCGGGAATGCACGAGGCAGCGGTGGCGGTGTGCGGGGCCTCGGTGACCGCCGCCATGGAGGTGTGGGAGGGCCGCGCCGACCGGGCGGTCTCGGTCGCCGGTGGCCACCACCACGCATTCGCCAACAAGGCGAATGGTTTCTGTATCTACAACGACCCGGCGGTGGCCATCCGGGCCCTGCTTGACGCCGGCGCGGAGCGCGTGGCCTACGTGGACGTGGATGTCCACCACGGCGACGGAACGCAGTTCATCTTCTACGACGACCCTCGGGTGCTCACGTGCTCGGTGCACGAGAGCGGCCGGTACCTCTTCCCGGGCACTGGTGCGATGAGCGAACGTGGCGTGGGCGCGGGCGTGGGGTACTCGGTGAACATCCCCCTGCCAGCGTTCTCCGGCGACGGTCCCTACCTGCGGGCAATCGAGGAGGTCATCGCCCCGGTGGTTATGGACTTCGCGCCCGACGTGCTGGTGACGCAAGACGGGGTGGACACGCATCACCAAGACCCCCTGGCGCACTTGCAGGTGCGTATGAGTACGTTCCCGCGGCTCTGGCGGCTGCTGCACCACCTTGCCGATGAGGCTGCGGACGGCAAGTGGGTGGCGCTGGGTGGGGGCGGGTACAACGTGGATGTTCTGCCCCGGGCGTGGGCGCTGCTCGTCGCCGAGATGACGGGTGCCGCGACCCGCGACCGGGTACCCGCGGAGTGGCTCGCCCTCGCACGCGAGCGCACCGGGCACGACCACCTGACCGACAACCTGATGGGCGATCCCGAGCCCGAGGTGGGCGCGGAGGAGCGGACCGGCGCCGATATCGTGGGTCACGCCGTGGTGGACGAGGCCCGGGCCCTGTTCACGTGACCACGGCCGACTGGCGGGCTGCGGACGATCCCCGGGTGCCCACCAACTCTGTCGGGCCGTCGCGGGGGACGTGCGGTACGCGCACTCCCGTGGTGTGGCCCAGCAAGCGGCCCGGGCGGTGGGGATGTCGGGTGATGACCATCGCATGCTGCTGGCATGCGCGTGGCTGCACGACATCGGATACGCCCTGCCGGGCGACGCACACCACGCCGTGGTCGGTGCACGCGCCCTGAGGCGGGCGGGGCACGAGACCGTCGCCCGGGTGGTGGCACACCACTCGCGGGCGGCGGCGCGCATCGCGGCGAACGGGGGTCCGCCGCTCGAGGGTGAGTTCCCGATACCCGAGGGGACTGCCCGGCGGGTTCTGGATCTTCTCGACGTCGCGGACCTGCTCACCGGACCGCACGGGGAGCGGGTGGACCCCGCCGCTCGCCTCGGGTTACTCGTCGCTCGCCGGGGCACCGATCACCCGTCGGTGCATGCCCTCGTGGTGAACGTCACGCGTCTGGGTGAGGACCCCACGTTACGCGTGGTGGTCGAGGCGCTCACCGCGGAGGCGGTGGCCGCATGAACGCGCGCGCGGTCGCGGTGTTCGGTCGTTCGCGGATCGCGCCGGATCGTCCGGACGACCGCGCCGCCACACGGCTCGGGCGATTGCTCGGAGGGGCAGATGAATCGTGGCCACCGGTGGGCACCACCCAGTCGGACCCGTCGTGGATGCCGCCGCTGGGCTCACCCCCGCGGTCCCGACGGGGCGTGCGGGGTCCTGCGTATCAGCCGGCGGCGGCCATCGAGTCGCGGGCGGCCTCGGCCACGGCTTCGGCCGTCATCCCCAGCTCGGCCATCACCTCGGGGCCCGGCGCAGACGCGCCAAAGCGATCGATGGCCACGATGCGGCCGTGAGTGCCGGTCCAGGTGGCCCAGCCGAAGGGCGAGGCCGCCTCCACTCCCACACGCGCCGTCATGGCGGGGGGCAGTACCTCGTCGCGGTACGCCTGCGGTTGGGCGGCGAAGAGTTCCCAGGAGGGCATGCTCACGACGCGTGCCGAGGTTCCTGAGGCCGCGAGGAGGTCACGAGCGGCGAGGGCCAGCGACACTTCGGACCCGGTCGCGATGAGCACGCAGTCGTCGCCGTCCGCCAGCACGTATGCCCCGCGCTCCACGGGGGGAATGGCGTCGAGCACCGTCAGCCCCTGGCGGGTGAGCACGAGGGCGGTGGGTCCGGCGGTGCGGCCGACCGCCACACGCCACGCGGCCGCGGTTTCGCGGGCGTCTGCCGGCCGCAGCGTGACTAGGCCCGGGATCGAGCGGAGTGCCGCGAGTTGCTCGACGGGTTGGTGCGTGGGACCGTCCTCTCCCAGCGCCACCGTGTCGTGCGTGAAGACGTAGATGACGGGCAGGTGCATGAGGGCCGACATGCGGATGGCGTTCTTCATGTAGTCGGAGAAGGTCATGAACGTGGACCCGTACACCCGGAGGCCTCCGTGCGCGGCCATACCGTTGAGGACAGCGGCCATGCCGAACTCACGCACTCCGAAGTGCAGGTTGCGTCCGCCGTAGGCGCTGGGCGTGACGTCGGGTGCGCTCGTGATGGTGGTACCGGTGGACGAAGCGAGATCGGCGGCCCCGCCGACGAGTTCGGGCATCGCGGCGGCGATGGCGTTGAGGGTGACGGCGGATGCCGTACGGGTGGCCAGCGACTCGCCGGGGGCGAACGTCGGCAGGCGGGAATCCCAGCCCGCGGGGAGGTCGCCGGCGATGCGACGGCGTAACTCGGCGGCCTCGGCGGGGAATGCCGCAGCGTAGGCGTCCATCCGCGCGTTCCACTGGGCCACGTACTCGTCGCCACGCCGGCGCAGTTCGTGTGCCCACGCGGCCACGGCGTCGGGTACGAGGAACTGGGCGTCCTCGGGCCAGCCGTACGACCGCTTGGCCAGCACGACCTCGTCGGGGCCCAGGGGGGCACCGTGGGCCTTGCTCGTGTCCTGCACGGTGGGGGCACCGAATCCGATGTGCGAGTGGTAGCGCACGAGGGTTGGGCGGCCATCCGACTCCCGGGCCTCGGCGAGCACGCGGTCGATTTCGCCGAGGTCGTTGCCGTCGGCGATCTCAAGCACCCGCCACCCGTACGCGTGGAAGCGTCCGGTCACGTCGTCGTTCACGGCCATCGCGGTGGGTCCGTCGAGGCTGATGGCGTTGTCGTCGAATACCACGACGAGGCGGTCGAGGCTGAGGAATCCTGCGAGCGAGCACGCCTCGTGCGAGATCCCCTCCATCAGGTCGCCGTCGGATGCGATGACCCACGTGCGATGGTCCACCACCGTGTGGTCGGGGCGGTTGAACTCGGCAGCGAGCATGCGTTCCGCGAGGGCGAGGCCGATCCCGTTGGCGAGTCCCTGACCCAGCGGGCCGGTGGTCACCTCGACCCCTGGGGTGAGACCGCGCTCCGGGTGCCCGGGGGTGACGCTTCCCCACTGCCGAAAGGCACGGAGATCGTCGAGCGACACGGGGTAGCCCGCCACGTGGAGCAGGGCGTATTGCAGGGCCGAGGCGTGACCTGCTGACAGCACGAAGCGATCGCGGTCGGGCCACGACATATCGCCCGGTGCATGGCGCATCTGCTCTGAGTAGATCCGCCACGCCACGGGTGCGAGGCCCATCGGGGCGCCGGGGTGGCCGGAGTTCGCTGCCTGCACGGCATCGATTGCGAGCGTGCGGATGGTCGCGATGCAGAGGTCGGGCGCTGCCGGTGTCGTCACGTGGGTCTCCGTCGGGGTGAGCGGCCTGAGTGTAGGGACGGTCGTGTTCCCATGGTGCGATGTCCCACGCGGGCATCCGGCGGGAGAGGTCGCGACGGCGATCCGTAATGTTCTCACCGTGACGCGACGAGTTATACCCGTGAGTGCGCTGGCCCTCGCGGCCCTCGCCTTGGTCGGGTGCGGGTCGGACGGCGGGGCGTCGCACGTCCGGACGACAACGCCGGCCGCTTTCGTGGATGCGGTCCGTGATCTCGTGCACCCGGCGGAGCGCATGGGCGTGGTGGCGACGGCCGCCCTCGATGCGTCGGGGCCGCAGCCGCTCGGCATCGAGGTCGCGGGGCTGGTGGACACTGCGGACCGCGAACTGGCGGACTTCCGCGCGATCACCCTTGGCGACCCCGTTCTCATCGACGAGCGCTCACGCTTGGCGTCCGCAATGGCCGCCATCATTCCTCACATGCGTCGGGTCCGCGCCATCCTCGTGTCGGATGGCCGTGGTGGTCTTGCGTCGGCGACGACCTCCCTTCTCGACGCCCTCAAGGGGATCCCATCCGCCGCGCATTCCTGATCGCGGTGCTGGTTGCCGTCCCGGCCGGTCTGCTGCCCGGATGCGGTGGTGGCGTCGAACCCACGTCCACCGCGGAGATCGCTCCCGGTACCACGGTGAGTGCCGCGCGTTACCTCGAGCTGGTGCGCGAGGCCGTGGCGGCGGCCCGGGCAGCAGCGATCCGACTCGACGCTCTGCCCGATTCCCCGTCCGTCGCGGACCTCACGACGGCCGCATCCGGACTGGCCGCAGCCGCGACCCGGGCGGAGACCGTCGCGCGGCAACTCTCCGCATCGCGGCTCGAGGACCAGCGGCTCGAGGATCAGCGCCATGAGATCGGCCCCCTCTATGCGGCCCTTGCGGTCAGTTTGCGCGCGATAGCGACGAGCGCGCGCGCGGGTGATGTCACCAGAACGCGGTCCGCCGTCACGTCCGCGGCGGCTGTCGCCGAGCGTATCCACACGGCCTCGGCACCGCAGGACACGTCGTCCTGAGGCCGCGGCTGGGTCTGGACGCCGGTGGCGTCCTCGTCACACCGCTGATGCCGTCCCTGCCCGACCGGGCGGCCGCGCGCGCGGGAGCCGACCCCGACGCCGTGCGACGGCTGCTCACCGACGACGTATTTCGCGTGGCCTACTGGGGTGGCGACTTACCCGAAGCGGCCTTCTGGGAGGCGGTCGGGGTACCGGTCCCGGACGAGCGGACCCGACGGCGTGTGCTCGATCTGAAGCCGCTTATCGATCCCGCGCGCGTCGCGGACTGGAACGCCCGTGCCGATGTCTGGGTCATCTCCAACCATCGTCACGAGTGGCTGCTTCCCGTTCTGGCACGGACCGGGCTCGCGGATGCGGTGGACCGGGTGGTGGTGTCGAGCACGAGCGGGCGGGTCAAGCCCGACCCGGCGGCGTGGGCGGTGCTCATGGGTGACGGTGTCTCGCCGGGCGACGTTTTCGTGGTGGACGACCAGGTGCGCAACCTCGATGCGGCCCGGTCGCTGGGCATGACCGCAGTGCTCGCGGTGGGTGACCTGTCGTGGGCCGACGAGGTGGACGGCTGGCTGGCCGCCCAGCACCGGGCGGCTACTCGCTGACGCCCTGTCCGTCGACGGAGACGTCGTCGGATCCCGGCGGGTCGGACACCACGAGGTCACCGACGGTGGCGAACTCAAAACCTCTGGCCCGCAGTGCCGTGATGATTCCGGGCAGGGCCTGGACGGTCGCCCCGCGGTTGCCACCACCGTCATGCATCAGGATGATGGCGCCGGGAATGGCCTGCGCCAGAACGGTTCGGGTGATCTGATCGGCGGTCGGCTGACTCCAGTCGCTGGTGTCCACATTCCAGAGAACCGAGAGCAACCGGGCCGTTGTCGCCGCGCGGATGACGGAGGGGTTGATCGCTCCGTACGGAGCGCGGAAGAGACGGCTCGCCACGCCCGACGCGTTGATGATCGCGGTGGCGGTCGTGTCGATCTCCTGTTTCTGCCGTGCCGCGGGGAGTTTGGTGAGATCGGCGTGGGTGTAGGTGTGGATCCCGATCTGGTGCCCGTCCGTGACCGCCTGCTGTACCAGTGATGGGCTGTCCGTCACGTTGCCGCCCACCACGAAGAAGGTCGCAGGCACTCCCGCGCGCTTGAGGATGGACAGCACCGCCGGCGTATCGGGACCGGGGCCGTCATCGAAGGTGAGCGCCACGACGTTGCGTGCGCCACCGGCGCGATGGACGCTCACGCCCGTCTGCCCGATGTCCACCAGTTCCTGATCCCTCGGTCCCAACTGCTGTGCGGTCGTGGCGGCCGGGTCAACGGACGGACCGGCGGACTCGGTCATGGGTTCGCGGGCGTTACGTATCGCGAGGGCGACCATCAGGGCCACCACGACGACGCCGACGATGGTGAGCAGGACGGGTGGGACACGCCATGTCGTACGGCGGCGACGCTCGTTCCGAGGCGGGTCATGTCCGTCACGTGACGGACGTCCGGAGTGTGGCCGTTGCGAGGGCACGGCCCAATGATGCCCCACTGGGCCGGTACGCATCGCGCAACCGCCCCGGTGGGGGGTCCTGCGGGCAGTGTCGCCTAGCTCGCGAGCGCGGCGGGAAGCGAGTCGGCGGACGGCATGGCGTCCCAGGGAATGGTGATCGCGCGGCGGTCCATCTCCAGTTCGCCGGCCGCGCGCAACTTGCCGAAGGCGGTGGTCACGGCCTCACGTGACGCCCCGATGAGTGATGCCCACTGAGCGTGCGTGAGGTCGAGGCCGATGTGAACGCCCTCGGGGGCCGCCGTGCCGACCTGCTCCGCGACCTGATGCAGACGCCGGCGAAGACGGTCCTCCACGCGCATCTCCGAGACGATCCCGACCGTCTGGCGCAGATTGGCGAGGCGGCTGGTCAGTGCGATGGCGAGGTTGACGCCGAAGCGCGGGTAGCGTGTGATGAGTGCATCGATGGCATGAACCGGAATCGGTGTGACGGTGCTGGTCTCCAGCGCGACGGCGTGAGGCATACAATCGAGGCCGAGCGACGAGTACACGGCGCCGGGCTCCACGATCGTGGTGGTGACCTCCTGTCCGTCCACCGTGGGGTCGGAGAGCGCGATGCGCCCCTGACGGACGAGACAGACCTGATCCCCGCGGGTCACTCCCGCGGGCGCCTCGGTCTCGCACGACCAGCGGATCAGTGGAAGCCGCGCGTCGAGGAGGTCGACGTCACGCCGCGGAATCCCGTCGAACAGGTCGTACTGCGAGAGTGCCGGCCGCGTCGATCTCCCGCGCGCGGCCGGCGGGGTGGGCAGGAGTGGTGTGAGAGTGGCCATGGGTTCAGCCTCGCAGCCGTTTGTAAGAGACTTCTTGGGTCTCTGGTAACGGTTGGTGGTGACGGTGTTGAGATTTGGGGGAGATCGGTGGCGATCTGGCCACGTCGGTGCCCCGATGACCACTCCTCATGCGGGAATGCGAAGTTGTGAGGGAATTATGGGTCCACTCCGGCGTTTGGCCGGAGATGGCACGGTTTCCTCGGGGTGTCGCTGGTCCACCGCACCGTTGCACGCATCACCCGGTGCCACGGGGAACCGGGTCGCGTCGTGACGTCGCCGTGTTCCCTAGCGACCGGGCCGGGCTATCCGGGCAGTCGGCCGTCCGTACGAATGACGCGATCTGCGTAGAGCAGGGAGATGGCGATGAGCGTGAACGGCTGCACCACAACTTGGATGAGCGTGCTCCAAATGCCCCGAGCGACGGTGCCGGCCGTACCGTCGAACGGGCGGACGACTGCAATACCGACCCCCCCGAGGATGATGTGGGCGACCGCCGTGACCACCTGAATGAGCAGGTACGCGAGGAAGACCGTCCACCACGAACCGCGCACGAGGTCGTGGCTCCGCCGGAGCGCGGCGGTGACGCCCTTGCCTTCGATCACCACGGCCTGCCCCACGAAGAGCCACGCGATGGCCAGGAAGATCCCGGGGATGACGAGGGCGACGAGGCCCGCGAGCACCCCGGCGGTCACCAGCACGAGGGCGGCGAACAGCAGCCAGAAGCGCAGGCCCACTCCCTCGAGCGTGGCGCCCACGCCGATCCGAGTTCCCTGAAGGCGCCGGATGGTGGCCAACGACACTGCGGCACCGCTCACGGGCAGTAACAGCAGCGCGGGGATGAGTGCGATGGCGATGATCGCCAGAGCGCGGGACCCACTGCCAGCATCGGTCGCGGTCGTTCCGGCCACAGCTCCGAGGACGCCTACGGGAACCACGGTGACCGCCGTGAGGATGAGAAACAGAAGCGGCTCGGCGCGGTATATGCGCCAGGCGTGGCGGACGATCTCCCCGAATGTGAAGGGGCCGGGTGGGGGCGTGGTCATCGCGTCCTCAGGTGATCGGCTCGTACGGCACGGCGTCCGCCACGAGGTCCTCCGGATGCATCCCGAGGCTCTGCATGAAGAACGGCGTCAGAAGGTTGAGGGTGTGACGGCACGCGGGGCAGATGGGAAGCGGCGGGGGCGGTGGCAGATCGGGGGTGGCACCGCTCACGGAGTACGGGGCACCGGAGTACCGCGCACAGGCGCCGCACTCGCCGCCCCGTATGTCGAGCCGCACGAGGTCCCAGCCCTCCCGGGTGATCTGGTCCACCCAGCCGCGGTGGCGCGTCGCGTACGCGGCGGCTCCCTCGGCGAGCGCGCGGCGCTCATCCGGATCCCAGCCGTCGCGGATGGCCCGTGCGAACACGGGCGGGGGATCGGGGATGTGCCGGAACCGTTCGGTCCAGATGTCGATTTCCGCGTCGAAGTCGCGGTCTGTCGTTACGTCAGTCATCGACGAAGTCGACCTGCACGTCCGTGTGAATCAACCCGGCCGCGACGCCGCGACGCAGGAGTTCGCGCACGGCCTCCCGACCATCCTCGCCGTAGTCCAGAGTGCGGTCATTCACGTACATACCCACGAACCGGTCGTTGAGGTCATCGTCGAGCCCACGACCGAATTCGGCGGCGTATTCCAGCGCACCCTCGCGATTGTCGAGGCCGTACCGGATGCTGTCGCGCAGCACGTGAGACAAGCGCACCATCTTGTCGCCCGCGATGTCGCGGCGCACGGCGTTGGCGCCAAGGGGGAGCGGTAGGCCGCCGGTGAGCTCGTGCCACCACGTGCCGAGGTCGAGGATGTTCACGAGGCCGTGGCGTTCGTAGGTGAGTTGCCCCTCGTGGATGACGAGACCAGCGTCGGCCTCACCGCGCTCCACGACGGTGAGAATCTCGTCGAACGGCACCACGAGCGGATCGGCGATGCGGCCCACGGCCAATTGCAGTTCGAGGAACGCACTGGTGAGGAGCCCCGGCACGGCAACCCGCAGGGTGGGCAGCGCGGCCGGGTCGATCTGCTCGCGGGCCACGACGATGGGGCCGTACTGCTCCCCCATGGACGCGCCGTGGGGGAGCAGGCGGTATCTGTCGGCCACGCTCGCGTAGGCGTGCACGGAGATCGCGGTGACCTCGAGGCGACCCTCCATGGCCCAGCGGTTGAGGGTCTCGATGTCGTGGATGACGTGCTCGAACCGGAACCCCCGGGTGGGGATGAGGTTCTTCGCGAGCGCGTAGAACATGAAGGCGTCGTCGGGATCGGGGCTGTGACCCAGACGGATCAGCGTCATTCGGTAGGTCCTTCGGTTACGTCGTCGGTTGCGCGGGGCGACCCTACCGGGCCACTCCGCAGCACGCACATACCTTCGCCCTCGGCGACCAGGGTCTCACCGGAGTGCACGCTCACTACGGCGCGGAACCCACGGTCGCTCTGCTGAATGAGCCGACCGCGCAGGGTCAACTCCACTCCCGAGTGGGGGATGGGCTTCCTCAACCAGTACCGCACCTTGGCCGTCATCCCCCGGAGGTCATGCGGTGCGCCGGCGTAGACGAGCATCTCATCGACCAGCAGCCCAATGATGCCGCCGTGCAGGCGGTCCGGGTAGCCCTGGTAGGTCGCAGTGGGGATCCACGTGGCCACGGCGTCGGTGCCGTCTCGGTGCACGTGCAGTCCGAGCCCCGATGGGTTGTCGGACCCACACACGAAGCAGCCGGGGCAATCCGGTGGGTTGAGCAGGGTGTCGGCCACGGCGGCAGTCTGTCGCATGGCGACGGTGTGCGACCAGTCGTCCGTGACCGGCAGGCCCGCATTTCTGCACCCGGTGGAAACCGTCCACGGCCACTGGTGGTTCGCGTGGAGTGACCACGGCCTCGTTGCAGTGGGGGATACGCGGCAACGGGTGCGTGGCATCGCACGTGGACTCGGTGCACGGGCGGCGGTCGTCGCGCCGTCGGACCGGTGCCCACCACTCCCGACTGGGCGCGCCTGTCCGGCGGGTTCCGGGGCCGTGGGCTGCAGGCCGGTCATTCCATCCCACCGGGGGAGGTACGGACGTACGGGGGCGTGGCTCGGGCGGTGGGTACCTCACTGGCCCGTGATCCACTTCCCACTGTCATCCCATGGCACCGCGTGGTGCGGGTGGACCACGTCGTCGTCGCCTACTCCATGGGCGGACCCGTGGTCACAGCCCGCATGCGGCACCGTGAGGGGGTGGACATCCACCGGGGACGGGTGCGGGCGTCGACGCGGTGACGGATCGGATCGCTGCTACTCTCCCGCGCCGTGATTGCGGTACTCGTCATCATCCACGTTGTCCTTTGCATCCTGCTCATCAGCGCAATCCTGATGCACAGCGGCAAGGACGCAGGTCTCTCCGGCGCCTTCGGCGTAGGTGGGTCGAGCGGTGTCTACGGTGGGTCGTCGGCGATCGTGGAGAAGAACCTCACCCGGCTGACGGTGGTCGTCGCCATCCTGTTCTTCCTCACGACCTGGCTGCTGGGTCGCACGCTCTAACTGTCGGCCCCCACACGTTGTGAACGCGGCTGATGGGCGGTCGATTCCCCAGCGATCGGTGCCATGGGCCCGCCGTTCACGGCGGGCGGATGCCGGGACGTGTCGCCCACCGTCGGGGACACTCATCCCCACGGGAGGAAACGGCCCGTTGCCTCGGCGCGGGGTAGAGTTGGCTCCGTGAACTCATCAGTCATCAGGTCCCTGCCGGTCAAGTTCGTGGGCGCGCTCATCGCGCTCGTCGTTGCCGGCATCGCCCTCTACGTGGTCAGCGTGCTCAGCATGTACATGATCGCGTGGAGTGTGTGGATCGTCCAGACGATCTTCGGATAGGTGCCCCGGCCGCCCCGGCGGTCACCACACGGTCCCCGCAGGTGGTCCTGTCACGTCCCGTGATGGGACGTCGTCGTCGTGTCCGGGGGCGATGACGAGCTCCGGAAACGGAGTGGGCCCCGACTTGCGGGGCCCACTGCGAATGCGGCCGAGAGGACTTGAACCTCCACGACCCTAGGGGTCACAAGGCCCTCAACCTTGCGCGTCTACCAGTTCCGCCACGACCGCATGATTACGCGGCGGGACTATAACTGCGGCACCCCCTCCGCGCCCACGGCAGGTGGGGGAACGGGAGCGGCAGGACCCCCTGCTACTGTGGCGAACACCAGTTCGACCACTAAGGGCAACGGGGGTTCCGCACATGGCGACCGCACCGACCGACCGGCAGGCCGACATCTTGGCCTTCATCGAGGACCATCTTGCGCGCCGCGGTTATCCGCCCACCGTCCGCGAGATTGGCAGCGGCGTGGGTCTGGCGTCGCCATCCACCGTGCACCGGCACCTCGAGAAGCTCGAGGCCGGAGGGCACCTCACTCGCGACCCGTCCAAGCCGCGCGCCATGCTCCTGGGCGTGCCGGGTACCCGAGCTCGCGCCTCCGGATCTCCACGCGCGTTCACGCTGCCCCTCGTGGGCGCAGTGGCCGCCGGATCGCCGGTACTGGCCGAGGAGCAGGTGGAGGACCACATCCCCGCGCCGTTTGCCGCCGACTACCTGTTGCGCGTGAAGGGTGACTCGATGATCAACGCGGGCATCCTCGACGGCGACCTCGTCGCCGTGAAGCAGCAGGACACGGCGAGCGATGGACAGATTGTGGTGGCGATGATTGGCGATGAGGCGACGGTCAAGCGCATGTTCCGTGAGCCGGGCGGGGTACGGCTGGAGGCCGAGAACGACGCCTACGAACCCATCCGCAGCCCCGACATCACAGTGATCGGTCGTGTCGTGGGGGTCATGCGCGACATGTAGGACCGTCCGTTGGCCTAGTCTCTCTGGTGCGAACCAGGCAGTCGCGGGGCTCTTCGGGGTCTCGAGGAAAGTCCGGACACCGTAGAGCAGGGTGCTGGTTAACGGCCAGCCGGGGAAACCTGAGGGAAAGTGCCACAGAAACGAAACCGCCCCTCCGGGGGTAAGGGTGAAAAGGTGCGGTAAGAGCGCACCAGCGGTCTGGTGACAGGCCGGCTGGGTAAACCCCACTCGGTGCAAGGCCAAATCGGGGCGTCACGGGTTGCTCGCCCAGTCCCAGGTAGGCCGCATGAGGCGTCCGGCAACGGGCGTCCCAGATAGATGACTGTCCACGACAGAATCCGGCTTATGGTTCGCTAACTCAATGGCCCGCTTCGGCGGGCCATTGGCATACGAGGAGCCGTTGGCCCGGCGGGGCAGGTCGGAGGGTTTCCACCCCGGTGTGGTCCGTTCCTCGAGTGATCCCGCTGACCGGTGGCAGCGGTGTGCACACCGGGCACGATGGGTCCGACGGGTATGCCCGCCGCCACGGTCGTCGCGACCACGCGTGCCACGATCGGAGATCGGCGTCGGCCGAGCGGGTTCACGGAAGTCGCCCCGCTCGCGACCTAGGAACTCGCCGGACGATCAACGGGCCATCCCCGTCAGGCAGTGTCGTTCGGGAATCTCCTGCCGCGTGCGTCGAGCAGGATCGCCGCGAGCATCGCCGCGATCATGAGGATGACGCCCAGCGTGAGCGCAACTCCCAGACGTGCACCGGTGGCCGACGCGATGATCGTGGAGACGATCGCCACCGCGACGGCGATGCTCCACGCGACGGCGTCACGGCGGCTTGGACCGAGTGGCCACATGGGGTGAGGATAGACGGGGCGCATGGCCCTATGCGACGACGGGCCAGAGGAATGCCGCGAGGCCCACCATCACGTAGACGGCCATGAGGGCGGCCCCCTCGATCCAGTTCGACTCCCCGTCCGCCGCGACCACTGCGATGACGAGCGCACCACCACCAAGCGCCACGAGTTCGAGCGGGGTGAACACCATGGGGACCTGCGCGCCGAAGAGCGGAGACACGAGGACGATGATCGGGGCGATGAGCATGACCACTTGGAGGGTGGACCCCATGGCGATGTTCATTGCGAAGTCCATCTTGTTGCGGTACGCCAGTTGTACGGCGACGAGGTGCTCGGCCAGATTGCCGATGACCGGGATGGCGATGAGCCCCATGAACACCGGCGAGATACCGAGGCTCTCCGCCGTGGGTTCAAGACTGCCGATGAGAACCTCGCCGAGCACCCCCACGCCCACCCCGGCGATGAGAAGGGTCGTGATGGCGGCCGTTCGTGACCACGGCATGAGCGCGGGTGGGTGCTCGTCGTCCACCACCTCGTTCGATTTGAGGAACGAATAGACGTAGATGACGTAGAGGACGATGAAGATGATGGCCACGCCCACGGAGAGCGACTGGACATGGTCGGCATCGGCACCGGAGAAGGCGGCGTAGGTGGTGGGGATGACCACTCCGAGCACGGCCACGAGCAGGAGCACGGAGTTGATTCCGGCGAGATGGCGCGAGAACGCCTGTCGGCCATGTCTCAGGCCGCCCACAAGGAAGGCCGCGCCCAGTACGAACAACGCGTTGCCGATCACCGATCCGGCGATGGAGGCGATGGCCACCGACTGGAGTCCGGCGGAGACCGCGAGCAGGATGAGCACGAGTTCGGCGATGTTGCCAAAGGCGGCGTTGAGCAGCGCACTCACCTTCGCGCCGCTGGTGGCGGCGAGTTGCTCGGTGGAGAGACCCACCAGCCACGCGAGGCCGATGGTCGCGATGGCCGCGACACCGAAGATGGCGACGGGAGACACCCCTGCCACGTCGAGGACG
Source organism: Thermoleophilia bacterium (assembly GCA_009694365.1). Taxonomy (GTDB): domain Bacteria; phylum Actinomycetota; class Thermoleophilia; order Miltoncostaeales; family Miltoncostaeaceae; genus SYFI01. The sequence goes on from SHVE01000001.1 coordinate 206,946, forward strand.
ATCGCCCCCGCCGAGAACGCAGCCGTCGCGACCATGGTGATGATCTGCCAAGCAGGGAGGCGGACGGATGCAGGAGCCATGGCGCGCGATGCTACGTGGTTATGCGCGGATCTCCGGCGCCGACGGACCGGACGGGCGGTGGCCCGGGGATCTGAGGCGTGCCCGATGCGGCGAGCACTCCGATCAGGTCGAGGGCCTCACCAATGGCCCTCTCGGGGTCGGTCGTCATCTCGTCCTGACGGGCGGCCGTATCGAGGCGTGCCGCCGTGGCGCGCGCGAGCGGGAGCGCGACCTGGGTGACGAGCCCCGTACGCGACAGCGCGAACAGGGCGGCGGTGACCTCGTCGATCGAGTAGGCCACGGAGGAGGGAACGCTGTCGTCGGTGAGCAGGGCGCGGAGGATGTCGACCCCCTGTGGCGCTGTCCCCGGGTGTGTGCCCGCAATGAGCGCCGCGGCGTGCCACGTGGCAGCAGCGGAATCCGGGTCGGACCGGGCGACGCCCGCGCGCGACAGGAGCAGCGCGCTCATCCACGCGGCGCGTGGGAGGAACGTGCCAAGCCACATCACCTCGAACACGTCGTCCTGCACCATGGAGTGCATCGCCAGGCCGCGCACGCACGCCACCTCGCGGCGTACCGCGATCGCTACGCCACGTGGGTTGAGCGCATTCGCTCCTCCCGCCTGGGCCCAGGCCTCGGAGGCGGCGTGTGCGAGGGCGTCCACAACGTCCCTGGGGAGGACCGGTCCGGCGGCGACGGCGCTGAGCGCAGCCTGCTCGAGGTGTCGCGCGGCCAGCGATCCGCCGGTGCCCACGGCGGGGACGAGCCCCTCCGGTCCGACGGCCGCAAGGGTCGAGAACGCCACCGCGGGGCCCGCCCGTCGCGTGCGGCGAGGGCACGCGCACCCAGCACGCGCGCGGAGGCATCGGCGCACTCAAGTGCGGCCGCCATCTCTAGGATCGCCTCGGGGTCGAAGGTCGGCATGGGGACGACGCTAGGCCCGCGCGTGTCCCCCGTCGTTCTCCCAGTGGCCACAATCGCGAGCTCTGCGTTGTGCGGGCGCACGCGGCGGTCGTCCCTGTGCGACGGCGTCGCGTAGCGTCGGGGCGCGTTCAGACATCGACGAGGAGAAGCCCGTGGCCCGTCTCACGACCGGATCTACCGCACCCGACTTCACGCTGCCCAGCGATGGTGGCGGTGACATCACCCTGTCGTCCCTCCGGGGCGCGCCGGTGGTGATCATCTTCTATCCCAAGGCGATGACGTCGGGGTGCACCACGCAGGCGTGCGAGTTCCGCGACGCCCTGACAGCCTTCTCTGCGATGAGCACGCGGGTTCTGGCCATCAGCCCCGATCCGGTGTCGCGGCTCGTGAGCTTTCGCGCGAAGGAGGGCCTCACCTTCCCCCTGCTCTCGGACGAGTCGCACGAGGTACTTGAGGCCTATGGCGTGTGGGTGCAGAAGTCGATGTACGGCCGCACGTACATGGGCGTGGAGCGCAGCACGTTCGTCGTCGATGCGGACGGCGTCATCCAACAGGCCGACTACCGAGTGACGCCGACCGGCGACGCCGCACGTGTGCTGGCCCTTCTCATCTGAACGCCAGTAGTCTCCTGTGAGTTTCCCATCCCCGACGTATCCGCGAGGCATCCGATGGACGTGACCGAGGCAATCCGCAAGCGCAGGGCCGTGCGGACCTACACCGACCGACCGGTGCCGGATGATGTGGTTGACGATCTTCTGAAGCTCGCGCTCGCCGCCCCCACGGGCAGCGGTTCGCAGGCGTGGAGCCTGATCGTGGTGCGCGATGACGAGCGGCGCCGAGCGGTGGCCGATCTCATCATCGCCGGCGCCGCGCGGTACTTCGTCGAGATGCGTCCGCGCAGTGACGCGACGCCCGATGAGCACCGGGCGGCGTGCGAGGCGTATGCGGAGACGATCCTCGGTACGTACCGCTTGGTCCCCGTGTGGATCGTGGGCCTACTCGTACCGCGCGACAACTACCCGGAGTCGATGCGGGACGGTGGGTACACCGACGACCTCCTGTCGGTGGGGTTCGCCATGGAGAACCTGTTTCTGGCGGCGCGCGCACAGGGTCTTGGCACCGTTCCCACGAGCGCGTTTCAGCGCTTCGAGAAGGACCGTCTCCAGGGCATCCTCGGCCTGCCCCCCGAGGTGGATCCGGTTCTTGTGACGCCGCTCGGCTACCCGGAGTCGTTCCCCGAGGGCCTCCCACCCGCGCTCAAAAAGCGGTTTCGGGGCTGGCGTACCCTCGTCCACGACGACTCCTGGGGCAACGCCCGGGCCTGAGGCGCACCCGCTGGTACCGTTCCGCCGCGACGAATAGGAGGAACTCCGTGGCGTGGGATGACATCACCCAGTGGCAGCCGGCAGATCTGTACGCATCGTTCCGCATGGGTGACAACGTGCAGGCGGTGGATGTGCGCGATGCGACATACCGCGACGCCGAGTCGCAGGTGAGGGGTTCCATCCGCTTGGACCCCATGGCATTCGAGGCCGAGGTCGCCACACTGCCGGATGGCAAGGAGATCGTCCTCTATTGCGACCGCCCGGGTGAGGCCATCAGCATGAAGATCGCCCTGTGGGCGTTCGACAACGGTCGTTCGCGCATTGGCGTTCTCGTCGGTGGATTCGACGCCTGGTCGAAGGCGGGTTACCCCGTGGAGCCGATGGGGTAGCCCGCCTCGCCCGGTTACGACGCGGCCGTTGGCGTGAGGCCGTAGTTCTGCTCGAGCCACTCCGGGAGGACGGCGGCGATGGCGCGGCACAGCAACTCGCGTTCGGAGATGGCCACGCGAGCACCCACCTGCATCACCAACTGGCCCTCTTCCGAGCGCACGTTCGAGACGCCCTTCACCACCAAGTCGCCTTCGCGCTTGTTGTAGGCCAGGGCGCGAGCGGCCATATTCCAGTTTTCGCGGGTCCACGCGATGAGCGCCTCTTCGAGGTCCGTGGGGATGTACTCGAAGAGCGCGCGCTGGAGTTCGCTGGGTGTGTCGCTGGTGTCTCGCTGCATGGTGGTTCCTCACGGGGCCGGGTTCGGGATTCCTCGTCAGGATAACCCCCGTGGACCATGTGATCGGAATCTACGGCAACGGGCGTCGCGGCCGGGCGACATTCCTCGTCGCCCTGATCGGCCTCAGTGTGCTGGTGGCCATCGGCGTGAACCTCGAGTGGGGGCGCCTCGCGGTGGACGGTCGACTGGTGGTGGCCGACACGGGCCTCGCGCTCTGGCAGGGGGTCACGGTGCTCGTCGTCACATGTATCGGTGCGGCTCTGGCGGGGCTTGGCACCTCGGCGCGACGTACATCGCGGACGGGTGTCATGACACTGGTCACGGGCGTTGTCGTGACTGCCGTCGCCGGGCAGGCAGTTGCACATCTGGTGGCCCGGCCCGCCGATATCGCCGCCGCCGTCCAGGCGGGTGCGGACTCCATCCCGTTGCGGGGCTACGTGATGCCGGTGATCGAGAGCACGGTGGGTGCCGGCGCGTGGATGACGCTCACCGCCGGGCTCCTCACGGGCATCCTCGGCCTCGCCCAGATCCTCATCCCCGTGTGGCGTGCGCGACCCGGTGCCCGGTGAGCGCTGGGCGCAGCGTGTCGCATCTCCCCGTCCTCACGGGGTAGCGCCGCGTCCGGTGCGCCCTAGGCCCTCAGCGGTGTGGCCGGGCGCGTGGTGGCTCTCGACGCCCTGAGCTCCGGACCAGGTCCGGTCTCCGTCGAATGGAGGGCGCCGAGCTCATCGCGGGCATCGTGCACGTGCACCCGGGAGACCTCCCTCGCGCCTCGTCGCGGGCTGAGGGGGGACGATTCGATCCGGCTACACTGGACGTGCCGCCATGAAGACGTTCATCCTCCTCGCCACCCTCAGCCCGCAGGGGCTCCAGACCCTTCGCGTCACACCGGAGCGCCTGTTCGAGGTGAACCGTGAGATCGAGGATCTCGGGGGCCGCGTCATCGATCAGTGGGCTGTGCTCGGGTCGTACGACTTCCTGAGTGTCATCGAGGCACCGGACGAGCGATCCGTGATGGTCATGATCGCCGAACTCTCCGCCCGCGGCAGCGCGACGTTCGAGACCCTGACGGCGCTGGATCCCGACGAGGTGTTCGAGGGGCCCGCCTAGGCGAGGTCGACCCGGCGCCACGTCTCCGAGTGGCACAGCGGGCAGGACGCCAGCACGAGGATGCCGTCGTTCTCGGTGGGGGACTTCACGAGGAGGTCGCACTCGGCGCAGCGGAACGCTCCGGTGACCTCATCCCCGATCTCGAAGATCCCGGTTTCCTTGGTGGTGTCGGACATGGTTGGTGTCTCCTAAGTGGCGAGTGCGGCGACAAGACTGGCGGCCGCAACGACGGCGAACACCACGAACAGGGTTGCGAGGACCCGTGTCTCGGTGACCATCGGGGGGCGGATCTCACCGATGCGGGCGGGACGCCACTTCACGATGCGGGAGAGGGTCCCCTCGTGGATCGGACGCTCGCAGTAGGGGCAAAACGTGGAGGTCTCCAACAGGGGCAGTCCGCACCGGTGGCAGCCACGGGCATCGGGGCGATGGTGACCCTGGAGGCTGGACTCGGTGCGCACGCGGTGCTCCTCGCATCGTCCCGCCGAGGTGGCGGGACGGGAAGCATAGACGGGAGGAAGAAGGTCGCGTCCGCGCGTCGACGATCACACAGGCGGCGTTGGGGTCAGGCTCCGGGCGGGTCCCGATCCGCGGTAGGAGCGGGGACGGCGCCAGCAGCGTCGTGCTCCACCTCGGGGGCGTCTTCCAGTGCCCGGTGGATCAGGATGGTCTCCGGGACAGGAGCGCCCATCGTCCACGAGAGGTGATCCCCGAGCCGGTAGTCGGTGTCGACCGTGGAGTCGAAGCGGCGGCGGAATCCGCGGTCAGAGACGAGCTGCACCGCGTCGTTGAACGTGGTCCGGTCCGGGGCGCGATTGCGAAGCGGGTCTCATGAGGCGTGTCGGCCATTGTCGTGGCGAATCGGAACGTGCGGGCCGTCACGAACTCCGCAAACCCGTCAGCATCTATACCCGTGCGTGACGAGAGCAAACTGCTGCTTCTCCTCGACACGGGCGCGACGCACGTGACGGGCGATGTCGGGTGCCACGCGACCTGCCCGTGACGTGACCGAATCGACGATGGACACGCTGCCTCCCTAGTGGCGGGTCGTGCCACCCGGCGATACCCCCACCACCGGTGTGCGTACCGGTGCAGGGGCGGCGCCGAGCGAGCGCGAAGCGGCACCCACCAGCGCGACGTGCGCCCATAGCGTCGCGGCATGGTCCAATCGGCGGGGAGATGGGGGTCGTCGGGTCAGGCGACGCTCGAGCACATCGGGGTGACGCTGGTCATCGCACTCCTCCTGGGAGTGGTGGGCACGTGGGCCGTGCGGGAGGTGCGCCCGCCGACGTCCCCGCCGGACATCCTCACGCACGTGATGGCTCCGCTTACCGCCCTTGCGCAGGCGTCGGATGCCCGTGGGGTGTTCCGCGGGGCCTCCCCAGCGCGGCCGATGGAACGTCGGGGTGGCGAGGTGGGTCTCACCCGGAGGGTGTGGGGTGGCTTCCTCTGGTGGGGCGAACTCAACGTAGACGGGCAGATCGCGGCGGGCCGGGGGTTCCTCGAGCAGATCGGTATCCGCGCCGAGGACATCGTGAAAGATTCGGTCACAACGATCACCGGCGCCGCTGGTCGATTGTCGAAGCCCCCGGTTACGGGTAGTGCCAACCGAGTGGCAAGCATCGTGGGACAACTCGTGACGATCGGTGACAGACCGTTTCGCAAGTCGTTCCTCGGCATCTCGCGCGACCTCGGTGGCCTCGCCGCCGACTGGCTCATCGCCAAGTTTGCGCGCGGGGTGGGCGGGAAGCTCTCAGGAGTGTTCGGGGGGTGAGACACATGTACAACGCGAGAGAAGGGGGAAGGATGGGCAATGCACTGGTGGCACGCGCGCATGTCGCGGTCGTGCACGCATGGTGGCGCGTGCGGGAGTCCCGAGGTCAGGGAACCGTGGAGTACGTCGGCATGGTGGTCATGGTGACCTTGTTGGTGGCGGCCGTGGCCGTCGCCGCCAAGGGGTGGGCGCCGGATGTCGGCGCGGCGCTGAAGAAGGCCCTGACCGGGGCCATCAGCCACTTGGTGGATGGCTTCGGATGATGTCGTCGGTACGGCGGTGGTCAGGGAATGATCACCGCCGTACCGTTTACGTCGCCGGTCGCGATGCGCTGCAGTGCCCGGGCGGCATCGGCGAGCGCAAACTCCTCCACCGTCGTGACGACGGGAATGCGCGCCGCGAGGGCCAGATAGTCACGGATGTCGGCGCGGGTGAGGTTGGACACCGATCGGATGGTGCGCTCCCACCAGAGATCGGCGTAGTCCATCGTCGGTAATTCGTCGAGGTGGATGGCGTTGATGGTCACGGTGCCTCCGCGATCGAGGGCTTTCACGGCGGACGCCACCACCGATCCGGCGGGTGCGAAGGTGACGGCGAGATCGAGGGGAAACGGCGGGTGATCCGTGTATCCCCCCGCCCACTCGGCGCCCATGGCCAGAGCACGCGCTTGGTCGTCGTTCGATCGGGTGGCCACGGCCACGCGGCACCCCAGATGCCGTGCCACCTGAATCGCCTGCCTGGCCGACGCCCCGAACCCGTAGAGGCCCACGCGCGCACCGGGCGTGATGCCCGCCACTCGTAGGGCGCGGTACCCGATGACTCCGCCGCAGAGCAGCGGGGCGAGGTCGGAGTCGCGGGGTCCCTCGGGAAGGGGCACGACCACGTCGGCGCGCGCCGTGACGAGTTCGGCAAACCCGCCATGCCGGTGCCATCCGGTGAAGGTGGCGCGCTCGCACAGGTTCTCGCGCCCCGCCCGGCAGTGTGCACACTCATCGCACGTGCCCGCGAGCCATGTGAGCCCCGCCCGCTGACCCTCCGAAAACCCCTCGGCACCCGGGCCGATTGCCTCGATGCGTCCCACCACCTGATGGCCGGGGATGATCGGCAGCACGACGGGGGCGATGTCGCCCTCGCAAATCTGGAGGTCGGTACGGCAAGCCGCGCAGGCGCCGACGCGGATGAGGACTTCACCGGAGCCGGGTACCGGGTCGGGGACATCCATGAGCCGGAGCGTCCCGGAGTCGATTCCGCCCAGGGCAGTGAGAACCATCGCGCGCATAGGGGCACGCTACGCCGCGTCCCGTCCCCCCGGGGTGCCATGCTCCGGCGGTGCCCGTGCTCGCCGTCACCGACTCGCCCCGGACTCCACTGGGGGGCGACCTCACGCGGCGGTTTGCGGTGGATGCCGACGGCGTGGTGCTGCTTCCGGGCCTCACCCGGCCCGAGGCCGCGCGCGCGTGTGAGTGGATGGCCACGGTCGATCCACGCGATCTGCCGTTGGTCCTAGCCGAGGTGACTCTGCCGGTGGTGCTCACCGATGGGGCCGGGCCCCACCTGCTCGACGCATCGGGTGCGCTGGTGCTCGCCCTCGGGCCGCACCCGCGAATCGTGGATGGCCGGGTTGCCATGGGTGAACCCGACCCGGATCACGCGGTGGGGGTGGTGCGATGCGTGACCGGGGATGGGTGGGTGTGGCTGGCGCGCGCGGAGGTCGCGGCGGGTGCGCGGGTGGCCGCCCTCGACGCCCTTGACACGCTCACCGACGTGGCGGGGTTGGCGGGGTGGGCGGCGGCCAACGCCGGTGTGACCTCGACGCTCGTCCCATGACGGACGCCCATGTCACGGCGATCAGCGCCGATCCGCTCGACGAGATGATGAGGGAGCGGGTGCCGCTGACCTCGCGCGGAGCGTCAAGCACCCGACTGGTGGGAGATGTGCCGACGGATGTGTCGATGCACCCCACGGCGACGGGGTCCGACCGACGGGGGACGACGTGATGAACGTCGCGGGTAGCGGCACCCCCTGCCCCCAGTGCTCCGACTTCGGGAACCACGCCGCCGGTAACACAGTCCCCGTCAGGTCGGTGGTGGCCATCCCGCCGGGTTGTGGGGTGGCCGGGTACTCGGTGCGGGGGGTACCGTCCGGAACGATGACCCACCCGACCACCCTCCACGATTCACGTGCTGTATTCGGATGTGCCGCTCGCTACGGCGTGGGGTGGCTCCCCAGGTTCGTATCCGGGGGCTTGCCCGGGACCTCCCGCCGGGCGGCCCGTGTGTGGGCACGTGGGCCCGGTGGACGCGGGATGGTCCGATGAGGGTGGTGGTGGTGGGTGCCGGCCTCGCGGGCCTCGTCGCGGCACGTGCGCTGCATGAGGAGGGCCACGACGTCACCGTGTGTGAGAAGGGCCGGGGGCTCGGTGGTCGGCTGGCCGCGCGCCAAGTGGGTGGGACGGTCGTGGACCCCGGCCTCCCGATTTTGGATGCCCCGGCGGGCGGGGTGCTGGCGCGCCTTGTACACGACCTCGGCGTAACGGATTCGATCGAGGTGGGGGATGGCCCGGGTACTGGTGGTCTCGCGTGGGCCGCCGGGATGACCCGCCTGCCCATGGCGCTGGCCGATGGTCTGCACGTGGTCACCGGCACACGTATTGCGGCCCTCCGCCCGTGGGGCCACGGGTTCGAGGTGGTGCCGGATCAGGGCACCACCCTGGACGGGTTCGATGCCGTCATCGTCGCGGCACCTGGCGCCGAGGCGGCCGACCTGCTCGATTCGAGCCCCGGCGGCGGTATTCGCGCCGCCGATCTCCGGGCGGTGGGATACGACGCGGCGGTGATGGTTCTGCTCGGTGTCGCGACCCCCTCGCCAGACTGGTTCATGCAGCGCCCCGCGTCCGGCGGGATCGCGTACGTAACGAACGAGGCCGCGAAGGGGCGCCCCGCCGTGGACGGCGTCACACCATTCGTGGTGTGCCTCAGGCCGGACGCGAGCGAGCGCCTGTTCGATGCGCCCGACGCTCGGGTACTGGCCGAGGTACTGCCCGAGGTCGTCCGGATGATCGGCGCGCGGGCCAAGGCTCCGGCGTGGTCGCACGTGACGCGCTGGCGCTACGGCACGGTGCGCGGGCGCCTCGACACGGCGCTGGCCAACCCCGAGGGCACCCGGATCGTGCTGGCGGGCGACGCCGTGGCAGCGGGTCCCACGTTGGAAGATGTCGCGGCGAGCGGCCTCGTGGCCGCCCGCCGGATCATCGAGTCCTAGGGGGCCGGCTCCTCGTCGGGGGCAGGCGGCAGGTGTAGTCGGCCACCTCGACCGCGGTCGCCTCGACGACCTCGGTCACATCCCCACGGTCCTCAGTGGTGATCTCCGCAACCGTGTCCACGACGTCGGCAACGAGGGCGGCGTCCGGCATCGCTGCGACCTCAACCGCCTCAACCGCCTCAACCTCGGTCACATCCCCACGGTCCTCAGTGGTGATCTCCGCAACCGTGTCCACGACGTCGGCAACCCGGATGGCGTCCGGAGTCGTCTCGACCTCGACCACCTCGACCACTGCCTCGATATCGGGGCCGGCACCGGTGGGTACTTCGATCGCCTTCGTCCGGCGGGGCGCAGGCGCCTTCTTGGGGGGATCGATCGTCACCGGCACAACGCGCTCCGCCTCACGGCGCACCAGTTCGTCACGGTGCTGGTGCAGACGGCGCACGCGCCGACGCGACTCCACCGCACGGGCTGCGGCGGCTGCCTGTCGGGCGAGGGCCTCGTCGTACGCGGCGCGGATGTCCGGGTCGTTGATGAGTGCGCGCTCGGCCCAGGCCAGCCAGTGCATCTCGGCGTCACGGGCGGCCGCGCGCATGGGCGTGTCCTCAACCCACACGCGACGTGTCTCCACCCCGGCGCGCAGTTGGGCCTCGTCGGCGTCGGGCGTAACGCTGAGCATCTCGTAGAGGTCGCGCTCCATGAGCGCTCTCACCAATGCTGCGCGCTTGGGGTCAGTCGTTGCCATACTCACTCCTCGTCCTTCGTCGAGAACGACACGTTACCGGCCGGGCGACCCGCCACCCGGAACGTCGGTGGGCCCGTCGTCGCCAGCACGTACGCCGACATTCTCGCAGCCACCGGGTGGTAAACCCCGTTCGTGCGGGCGGACACGCGCACGAACCACCGACACGGCTCCGTGGTGGTGCTCTGGGCGCGTACGACCGTGGGGTCCTGCCGACGATCCGGACCGTGACGGGAGGGGCCGCACCGATGTCCGGCCGGTGGTGTGCACCGAGCCGCCCAGAAACGCCGGTGGCGTGGTCGGTGCGGGGCGGGGTTTCATCCCCGGGGACGAGGTGCCGCACTGCTCGCTCCCGGTAGGAGTCCCGCGATGAACGCGGTTCCGACGGCCACGAGCACGGCCACCACGACGACCACGCCCTGAAAACTGAGAACGATCGCGAGCAGGCCGCCGATGATCGGCCCGAGGGTGAACCCTGCGGCGAACACGACGACGATGGCGCCTGCGCTGATTCCGTACGACCCCGCGTGGCCCATATGGTCCACGGCCTCGGTGAACAGCGGACCGGCGGGGGCGGCCATGACGGCGGCTCCCAGCAGGGTGACGGCGAAGGCGATGGTGACCCACCAGGGAGGGCCAAACGCGACGCAGGGGAGGGCCACGGTCGTGACGGTCCCCCCGACGATGATGGGTACGCGTCTCCCCACCCGGTCGGACCACCGTCCACCGAGAGGGGCACCGAGGAACAGCACTCCCATGCCGAGGGCCAGTACTACGCCGATGGATGCCGATCCGAGCAGTAGGCGTGTGGCCAGGTCGAGCGGTAGGAGCGGCTCGAGCATGGACTCGACGAGCGCCAGCAGGATGAGTGCGAGGCCACCCGCCCGCGCTCCGGGTGATTTGGCCAGGCCCACGAGCGCGCGGGTGAGCGACGGTGCCGTGGCCGATGGTCGCGCGGTCTCGGGTACATACGTCGCGGCCGCGACGATGAGGAGCGGGACGACGGAGATGATGAGGAAGGTCGTGGTGACCCCCACGGACGCGATGAGGACTCCCGCGAGCAATGGACCGATGAACCCGGCTCCGCCGCCCGCGGTCTCGGCCAGCCCGAGCCGGAATCCCAGTTGGTTGGACGGATACACGTCGCTCACCGCCGCGAGCGCGCCCATCCAGGTGAGGGCTGCGGCGCCACCGAGCACGAAGCGCGCGAGGGTGAGCGTGACCGGGTCGCCGGCGAGAGCGAATCCGACGCCCGCGAGTACAAGCAGGGCGGCCCCGGCCATGAGTGCAACGCGCCGACCTGCGCGATCCACCCACGTCGATCCGAGCAGGCCCACGATGAGTTGCGCCACGGGGAACGCCGCGAAGATGAGGGCCACCTCCGTGTCGGACAGCCCCATCTCCCGCTGGTAGACGGGGAGCGCCGGCACGATGGCGCTGAACATGAGGGTGTCCACCGCGATGGCCGCAGTGGCGAGCGCGAACACACGGGTACGGGCCGGGTGGAGGGAACCGTGAGGCATGACCAGCACGGTACCCGGGGGCGGTGCCGAACCCGACGGCCGTCCGGGCGCGTACCTGTCACCATGACGGAATGCCCGAAATGCTCTCGATCACCCCGCCTGACCCGCCGCTTCGCGACCCCATTGTCATCGCGGCCTTTCGGGGCTGGAACGACGCCGCCAGCGCGGCGTCGTCGGCCATCGCGGCCATCTCTGAGCAGATGGAATCGGAGACCATCGGACACGTCGACCCGGAGGAGTTCTACGACTTTCAGGTGACGCGCCCCATGGTCGATCTCACGGGCCCGGAGCACACGCTGTCGTGGCCCGAGGTGGAGATCACGGCCGTGCGCGTGCCGGACGGACCGCACGACCTCGTCCTGATAGTGGGTGGCGAGCCGTCCATGCGGTGGCCCACCTTCTGCCGCCTGCTGCTCGACGGCGTGGAAGCCCTTGGATGCCGTCGCTTCATCACGCTCGGTGCGCTGCTGGCCGACGTTCCTCACACCCGCGACGTGACCCTCACGGTCATGGCCACGCGGGAGAACCTCGTGCACGGCCTCGACACCCGCCCGCCCTCCTACCGGGGCCCCACGGGAATCGTGGGCGTGTTGCACCTGCTCGCCGCCGAGCGGGGTCTCGAGGCCGTATCGCTCTGGGCACCCACGTCGCACTACGCCGCGGGAGTGGTCAACCACAAGGCCGAACTCGCACTGATCGAGGGAATCACCCGGGTGACCGGTGTCCCGCTCGACACCTCGGGTGCCGCTGTAGCCGCCGCCGATTTTGAAGAGCGGATGGATCAGGTGGTCGCCGGCGATCCGCGTCTGCGACAACTGGTGGAACAACTCGAGGAGGCCGCCGACGAGGACCGCCTCGACCACGCCGACCTCCCGTCGGGCGACGAACTGGCGGCCGAGCTCGAGCGGTTCCTGCGCGAACGCCAGGATCCGCCCCCGCCCACCGCGGTCTAGGGGCGCTTCGCCGAGGGGCAGGCGTTGGCGAGGGCGCAGATCTCGCACCGCGGTCGCCGCGCCGGGCAGACCTCGCGGCCGTGCATGATGAGGCGCAGTCCGGTGTCGGCCCATGCGTTACGTGGCCACACCTCCTTGAGATCGGCCTCCACTCGTACGGGGTCGGATGAGTCGGTGAGCCCCAGTCGTCGTGACAGCCGGAGAACGTGGGTGTCCACCGCGATAGCCGGGACCCCGAACCACTGTCCAAGAACGACGCTCGCGGTCTTGCGGCCGACCCCGGGGAGCGTGACCAGTTCGTCCATGGTGCCCGGTACCTCACCGCCGAAGCGGTCTTCCAGAGCCGCTGCCATGGCAATGAGCACCTTCGACTTCGCACGGAAGAAGCCGGTGGAGTGGACGATTCCCTCCACGTCGGCGGGCTCGGCCGCCGCGAGGTCGGTGGGGGACGGGTAGCGAGCGAACAGGGCGGGTGTCACCTGATTGACACGCACATCGGTGCACTGTGCCGACAGGATGACGGCCGCGAGCAACTCGAATGCGTTGCGGTGGCGGAGGGGGATGGGGACGTGGGGCCGGTCTTCGGCGAGGATTTGGGCCACCGCCCGCCCACGCCCCGTCCGCGATCGGGGTCGTCGTTGCCGCGCCGGCTTGACGTGTGGGGACGGCATACCCCGACGGTACTCGGCCTCGGGTGCCGGGATCGACCGGGGTCCATGCGGTGATGTGCCCGACGCGGCCACCGTCGCCTCGGCGAGACCCGACCCCTCGGTAGACAGACCCGTCTGCCCGACCCTTACGGTGCCACCCGCTCCCGCACCGGGTGATCGGGACGGGAGCGGACGCACTCGGGGATCAGCCCCCGGTGATGATCGCTTGGCGCGCGCGGCTCGTGGGCATGACCAACTCCGCCACCTGCGCACCGTTGATCTCGGCGACGATGATCTCGCCGACCTCGTCGTGCGCGGACGAGAACAGGCCGCGACGCGTGAGCGCCTCGGCTGCCGCGGCGTTGTCCTCGGTTGGGGTGAGGTAGTGGATCGCCTTCGCCTTGTATCGGTGGATGAGGAACAGGTGCATCAACGTCATGAGACGCTTACGGCGCAGGTTCACGTCGAACGTGTTCTGGTCGCGCACCGATAGGAATACGCGACCCGCGCGGTCCTCCATGACGCTGAACACGATGTTGGCCGCTTTCTCGCCCGAGGGGTCCTTGACGGACAGTTCGAGGATCTGCGACCCCGGCGTATGCGGCCGGAGCGAAACGGTGAGGTCGCCCACGCCGTTGTGCTCGCGCCACGGAACGAGCCACTCGGCGAGGAGCTTCGGCGGAACCTCGGTCTGCACGAGGTGCTGGCTCTGTGTGGAACCCGCGCCCATCGCCCTGGTGGTGGCCGTCTGGCCCGAGAGCGACGCGAGCGCGGCGTCGGCCCGGGGGCCGCCCACGAGGGTCTGCGGAGTGCGGTATGGCGACTCCAGCAGGCGGAAGCGCCGCTGCAGGCGGGCGAGGGCCAGCATGCCGTCCTCGCGGAGCGACTGCGAGAACTCCTCGGCGGCGAGGCCGTCGATCTGATGGCCACCGTAGGTGATGAAGTTGAAGACGTACCCGAGCTTGCCGATCTCGGCGGGGAACTCCCGCATCTCGTCATCGCTCATGCCCGTGGTGTCCCAACTGAACGACGGCGACAGGTTGTACGCCAGCATCTGGTTGGGATAGACGGCGTGGATCGCCTCGGCGAAGACCTTGGCGTCCTCGAGGTCGGCGGTCTTCGTCTCCATCCAGAGGATGTCGGCGAAGGGCGCAACGGCCAACGACTTGGCCACGGCGTACGGGATGCCGCCACGGATCTGGAAGTAGCCCTCCGGGGTCTTGGCCCGGTCCGCGCTCCAGTGGACCTCGACGCCCATCTCGCGGGCCTTCTGGCGAATCTCGTACCAGCCGGCGCGGTGCGAGAAGACGTTCCACTCCCCGACGCTCATGCCGACGTCGGTGCCCTCGTCGTTACGGAATTTAATGGCGTCAGCCACGGCCTCGGCGAGGGTGGACAGCTTGGCACCGGCCTCCCACTCGGCCAGGAACGCATCGGCGGCCAGGTCGAGGGTCTTCTCGGGCAGCGCGGCCGGGTTGGCCACGTGGGCCGCGCCGATCGCGGCGACCGTGGCGGCAACACCACTCTGTGTGAGCCACGCGTCGGCCGCCGCCGACTCGCCCGGGGACACGGCGTAGAGCAGGTGGCCGTTGAGCTCGGGGATACCGGCGTCGTGCAACTGGCGGATGACGGCCAAGTACGCGGCGCGGTAGGCGGGCACGGCGTCACCGTTGGCGCCGAGGATGAACGGCTGGTCGCGCTCGTCGCCGCAGCCGTCGAGCAGGTTGGCCGCCTCGGCATCGGTGCGGCAGACGATGATGCCGGGCACGCCCATGACGTCGAGCTGGAAGCGGGCCGCGGAGGCGCGCTTGATCTGCTCGTCGGACGGGACGAGCACCTTGCCGCCCTGATGGCCACACTTCTTGGCACCGGGCTTCTGGTCCTCGATGTGGTAGCCCGGCACGCCCACCTCGACGAAGCGCCGGATGAGGTTGCGCACGTGCGCGTCGCCACCGTGACCGGTGTCGGCGTCGGCGATGATGAACGGTCGGTAGTCCACCTCAGGTGTGGCGGCGAGTTCGGCCTCACTCATGTGGGCACGGTGGAACGTCTGGTTGCGGTCGGCCGTGAGGAGGGCGCGGACGATGCTCGCGGCTTCATCCGGAACCTGGCTCAGGGGGTACGACGCGAGGTCGGGACCCGGGTCCTCAGTGACGGACCCCTTGGCCGACGTGGCCCATCCGCCGAGGTAGATGCCCTCGATGCCAGCGCGCTTCTGGGCAACCGCTTGGCCGGGCGAGTACGGACCGTAGGTCGTGATGGACCGGCCCTCGGCGTAGAGGTCGCGGAGGTGGGCGTAGAAGCCCTCGGCTGCCTCGCGGGCGACCGTATAGTCGCTCGCGACGGTGCCCTTCTGCTCGGCGACCATGCGCGGGGAGTAAAGACGGGTGATCTCCGCGAACCGCGGCGACTCCATGTACTCCCGGGTCTTTTGGATCCCGGCCTCAAATGCCGACATGAACCTTCCCTTGTGTGGACTGCGGGACCGGGCATTGTAAGCAGTGACGGCGCCGGTGTCGCCCTGCCACCGCGGAATGCCGCCCGTGTGTGGGGAGTGGGGTCACCCGTCACGTTACCCCCGGCGCCTCGCGCGTTGGCCGGTGTCGCCCCCGTGGCGCGGAACCCGGCGCACACAGGTCGCCACGGGTCGTCCGTCACGCCGTCCCGGGCGGCTAGCCTGCCCGCCGTGATCGAGATCTCCTTAGATGAACTGCGTACGGCGGCCGGCATCGGGGTGGCGGGCAACATCGCCGGGCACTTGGAGCAGGCGGGAGAGGCTGATGATTTCCGGAACGTCGTGCTCACGGCGGCGGAGGCCCCCAAGGGGATCTTCCCGTGGTACCTGCCGGGGCGCGCGGACTTCCTCGGTGAGTTCCCCCTGTCGTCGGGTGCGCTCACGATCCCCCCCGAGGACGTGGCGGTGGATCTACAGATCGAGCCCGAGGTAGGGGTGATCGCCCGACTCACCTACGACGGCGACGGACAGGTGGCAATGATCGCTCCAATCGCCATCGCGGCATTCAACGACTGTTCGATCCGCCGCCGAGGTGCCGCGAAGATCAGCCACAAGAAGAACTGGGGCAGCGCATCCAAGGGCCTGGCATCCCATGGATTCGCCGTGGGCGCCATCGATCCGGCCGGCGCCCTGGCCACCATGCGTATCGTGTCGTTCCTGCGTCGGGGTGGCGTGGCGTACGAGTGCGGAGTGGACAGTCCCGCACGGGCCTACTCGTACGCCGGGGACACGCTCGTCGACTGGATCGTGGGTCGGCTGGCCAACCAGCACGGATCGGACGACACTCCACTCGAGCCCGTCGGCGCCTACCTGCGCGAGTGCGGTTGCCCCGAGCGAGCCGTAGTCGGCATCGGAGCCACGCGGTACACCCCCGTCGGCGAATCCACCTACCTCGTGGAGGGCGACGAGAGCATCGTCGTCGTCTACGACGAGACGATGACCACCCCGGCCGCTGTGGCGGCGGCGGTCGAGGCCCGGGACAAATACGCACTGCCGAGGGCCTCCGTCCTCCGGCAGGTGGTGAGGTCGCCGGGATATTCGGTGTCTGACACTTAACAATTGGTGCCACCCGGTGTCAGACACCGTGACCGCGCTCGGCGGTCGCCCTTCGGAGCCCGGGGTTTTCCACGCGGAACCACCGGTGTATGGCAGTGCGTTCCGTGGAATGCTTGTATTGAGTGCTCGCGCGACCCCGCTTGGTGCATAAGCGGAATGATTGCGCCGCATAAACAGGGAACAGGGACCCATGCCCGACCAGAGCCCGCTTGCATTCACCTCCGCTGAGGCGGAACCGATGACCGCCGCCGACATCGTCGTCGCGGCTGTCGATGCGTTCCACCCGCGCATCGCCCTCGCCTGTTCGTTCCAGCAGGAGGAGGCCGTGCTTCTCGACCTCCTGATGGCGGTGCGCCCCGATGCACGGGTGTTCGCCCTCGATACCGGATTTCTGTTCCCCGCGACGTATGAAACCTGGCGTGCGTACGAGGACCGGTACGGCATCACGATCGAGGCCTACCGCGGGCCCACGCCGGAGGAGCAGGCCGCCGAGTACGGGGATCGCCTGTGGGAAACCGAACCCAACCGGTGCTGCGCCCTTCGCAAGGTGGAGCCCCTCGGCCGTGCACTGGCCGACCTCGACGCGTGGATCACCGGTCTGCGCCGCGATCAGGCGCCCACCCGGGCGGGCACGCCGAAGATGGAGTTCGACGCGGTACGGGGCAACTGGAAGTTCAGCCCGCTCGCCGACTGGACCGCGGATGACGTGGGGGCGTACATCCGCGAGCACGACCTCATTGTGAACCCACTCCACGCGCAGGGGTACGCGTCCATCGGCTGCACGTACTGCACGACGCCGGGCACCGGGCGCGAGGGTCGTTGGGCGGCACTCGATAAGACCGAGTGTGGGCTACACCCCGCCGGAGGCCCCACCGCGTGAGCGGAGTCACCGCGATCGGCACCCTCGACGTCCTCGAGGCCGAGGCCGTGCACGTCATCCGGGAGTGCGCCGCCGAATGCGCGCGCCCCGTGCTGCTGTTCAGTGGTGGAAAGGACTCCATCGTGCTCGCACACCTCGCGAAGAAGGCGTTCGCACCGGCGGGTCTGCCGTTCCCGCTCATGCATGTGGACACGGGGCACAACTTCCCCGAGGTCGTGGAGTATCGGGACCGGTACGTTCAGGAGATCGGCGAGCGCCTGATCGTGGCAAGCGTTGAGGACTCCATCGCCGCTGGGCGGGTGCAGGACGAAACCGGCCCCCGCGCGAGCCGCAACCGCCTGCAGACCACCACGCTGCTCGACGCCATCGCCGAGCACGAGTTCGATGCCTGCTTCGGAGGGGCCCGCCGGGATGAGGAGCGCGCCCGCGCCAAGGAGCGCTTCTTTAGCCACCGCGACATGTTCGGTCAGTGGGATCCGCGCAACCAGCGTCCCGAGCCGTGGTCCATCTACAACACCAAACTGCGCAAGGGCGAGCACTTCCGCGTGTTCCCCCTCAGCAACTGGACCGAAGTGGACATCTGGAGCTACGTCCAGCAGGAGAGCCTCACCCTCCCGAGCATCTATTTCGCCCACGAGCGCGAGGTGTTCCTCCGGGACGGCCTCTACATGGCCGTGGACGACGTGGTGGAGCGGTTCCCCGGCGAGGAGGTGTTCACCGAGGTGGTGCGCTTCCGCACGGTGGGCGACATGACCTGCACCGGGGCGCTCAGGAGCACGGCGTCCACCGTGGAGCAGGTGCTCGTGGAGACCCGGGCCAGCGACATCTCGGAGCGTGGCGCATCGCGCGCGGACGACCGTACGAGCGAGGCCGCCATGGAAGATCGCAAGCGTGGGGGCTACTTCTGATGCCGCTCGAGACCCCCATGCTGCACGCGGTGGCCGTGGGCTCCGTGGACGACGGCAAGTCCACCCTCATCGGCCGCTTGCTCTACGAAACCGGCAACCTCACCGCCGACGAGATCGCGGCCGTCGAGGAGGCCAGCCGTAAGCGCGGCCGCACGGGCATTGACCTTGCGCTCCTTACCGACGGCCTGCGCGCCGAGCGCGAGCAGGGCATCACCATCGACGTGGCCTACCGCTCGTTCGATGCCAACGGCCGACGCATCCTGCTGGGCGACGCCCCGGGGCACGAGCAATACACGCGCAACATGGTGACGGCCGCCGCCGGCGCCGATGTGGCGATCCTGCTGGTGGACGCCAAGAATGGCATCACATCCCAGACTCGGCGTCACCTCGCCATCTGCGCCATGCTCGGGGTGCACGACGTCCTCGCCTGCGTGAACAAGATGGACCTCGTGGACTACGACGAGGCCCGGTTCGACGAGATCACCGGTGAGCTGCTGGTTGCTGCCACGGCGGTGAAGGGTCCGCGCATTACCTCCATCCCACTCTCGGCCCTCGAGGGCGTCAATCTCGTCGAGCGCTCCGACGCAACCCCTTGGTACACCGGCCCCACCGTGCTCCAGGTGCTGCACGACCTCGACCCCAAGGTGGCGGAGGACGCCTTTCGTATGCCCGTGCAGTGGGTCATTCGCCACGACGATGGTGGCGCCAACATCCGCGGCCTCGCGGGGCGTATTAGCAGCGGAACCGTGACCGTGGGCGACGAGGTCATTGCTCTGCCGTCACGCGCAACCTCGCGTATCTCGCGCATCGACATGCTGGGCCGCGATTACGACTCGGCGAGCGCCCCCCTCAGCGTCACCCTCCACTTGGCCGACGACGTGGATGTGTCGCGCGGCGACGTCATCGCGCCCGTGGCGGCGGCCCCCCAGGTGACCTCGCGCGTCCGGGCGACCGTCGCCTGGCTCGACGAGAAGCCGCTCGTCGCCCCATCCCGTCTCGAAGCTCGCCAGGGCAACCGCTTGGTTCCGGTGATCGTGGAGGAGATGAACGAGCGCCTCGAGCTGACCACCATGGAGCACGTCCCGGCGGACACCCTGGCGGTGAACGACCTCGGGATCGTCACTCTCCACTTCGCGCAGCCGATCGCGGTGGAGCCCTACGCCGAGAACCGCGAACTCGGTAGCATGGTGCTGGTGGACCCCTCGACCAATCGGACCGTGGCCGCCGTGATGGTGACCGAGGTGCTGGAGGCGTAAAGGCCCGGCGGGGTGGTTCGATCTTCGTGCGCTTTACATGGCGGCGGTCTTGGAGTCCGCCACGCTCCCTACGCCCGCGAGCGCCCCGCGACTACTTGGCGGCGGCCGCTCGGGGAGCCACGCGCACCCGCTTGATAATGGTCGCAGGCGTTGCGGTCGGAATGCGCGCAGTGGTGGTGATGACCCAG